>JAZGFE010000060.1:0-39522 GCA_036479215.1 Nannocystaceae bacterium
TCGCCGGGCTCCACACGACGTCCGCGTAGGGGGTTCAGGTGTCGCGCTTGCGCGTGATGGATGTGGGATGATTCCTCACCAGGACATTTGACCAGCTGATCTCCGGCTCAGGGAGCGATCCAGGCCCGACTGGCTTGCAGTACTAGGACTAGTCGCATAACTCGGTACAAGAACTCGGTACAAGAACTCGGTACAATAACTCGTTCCAGGCGAGCAGGAGCTGAACGGGTGACGCCCCTGCCGGGGTCAAGAGAAGAAATCCTCGGTCCCGGCGACGGCCCCAAACGAGCTGTGTCGTCCCTTATCCCGAGTCCTCACCGATTATACTCGCCACGCTGCTTGAACACCGACGTGGGCGACAGGGGCTCGACGTTCGTTCACCGCGTCAGAGCGTATTCGAGAATCCAGCCCACATACGATCCCTTGTTATTATCGCTGTCTCCGAGCACGAAAAGAGCGTCCTTCCCGCCCAATGCCACTGAAACCACCGCATCGAGATTGTCCCATGAACCCCATTCGGCAAATGCCGTTCGCCTCCCATCAGGCGCGTAGCTGACGACAAAGATATCCGAACGGTATTCGTCTTCCCCCGCGGCGTTTACTCCTGATACATATGCGTTTCCGGCCACAATAATATTGCCGACTCGATCGATCATCAGCGCATCGGGGGACGCGAACCGATTGAAGTCCGGGTCGTAGGCGTTCCACAGCTCCATTCCCGCCGTGTTGTAAGCACGCAAATGAATCCCGTCTGGTTCGGTATTCTCGCTTCCCCACGTGACCACAATGTCCCCCGAGGCGGTGAGGCCGCTCCTGACGCCTCCCCGATGCGGGATGTCGTGTCTCCAGGTGGTCTCGAGCTGTCGGTCCACGAAAGCGACGACGACGTCTTCCAAGGTGGCGTTTTCCAAAGTCAGGGACCCAAATAAATAGAATCCGTCGCGCACCGGCGTGGGTTGAGACACTGATCCTCGTTCGGCAGTCCACCCTGGCCAGCCTGGTAACGCGATGGCGTCGCCATCCACTCTCCCTTCCTCTGTGAATCGCTGAATGGATGGAGGATAGCTGAGTACACACGTGGGTGCGTCACTTCCTGCGTCCTCAAAAAACAAGGCACATGCCTGCCAATAGAGTAGCGTGAAGGACGTTTTCCACAAGAGCTGTCCCGTCGAAGACAGCTTCCACAGAACCCCGAGGCGCTCCGCTTCAGGATCGGCTTCCGGGATACTCGTAACGAATAGAACATTGTCGTTCGAGTCCACATGGGCCTCATGTACGACGAAAGTCGGTGCGATACTAAAGTGCCACTTTTTCGTCCCGTCCGCATTGAAACTGGTCACCCCGTTCAATGTGGAATCGCCAGGCGGCGGATCCGCAGTGTTCCAGGTGGCAATGACCGTGATCAGGTTGCCCTTGCTATCGCTGTTGAGAAAACTCACTTCAGGTGTTCTCGAGACCTCCATGTTACGCACAAGTGCGATCTCTGACACAGGACCATCGTCTGTCGCGGTCGTGCCCGTGCTGGAGAGGGATAGGGCCGGATCGGCCGGGGCTGCGTGAGTGCACCCTGTCCCCGGGACGATCGCACCGCAGCACGCCATCGCCAGGCACCAGGAAGCTCCTCTTGAAGTGGGATCAGGTGTCACCATGGCGATGTACACAGTCTTAGATGCCCCCGGCCCAGACAGCCAGACCGCTGTCAGACGCGTAATTCTGCGCCATGAATGTCGCTCTAGAGCTGGAACTGCCCTTGTGCCATCCAAAGGCGGTACTCGCGTACTTCCATCCCATGCCAGAATCACCGGGTGCCGCAGGGTCGACAGTGGAGTTCGTCCGCTTCACGCGAATAAACGTACCATTATACCCGACACCGGGGTCTCGGCTTGTCGTGGTGATCTTGAACGAACAGCTCATAGTATTCGTGCTGCTTGCCTTCCCGGTACGACAGACGTAGTCATTGACCACCATGTTGTTTCTGTGTTTGGTCGCTAGGATGGTTGTGTGAACTCCGCCGCCCTGATACGCTCGGTTTTGCAGCGTCACCCCCGAAACACTGCGCCACTGAAGGTCAGAATTGCTGCCGTTCCGTCTACCGACGTACGAGAGCGTCTTTCCGCTATATGTGATCCCCCCGGTCGTGCAGTGGCCTGCCGTCGTCATATATTTTGCGGCCGTGCTTGTGTTCATGACGACAAATCCGGAAGTGCAACTGCTGAGACCATGGTTTGAATCCCACGTGTCGTCTTTCTCTGGTTCTGCGTCATGCACGACGGCCACCAGATCGGGGACAGGATTTACGGCTCTCATGCGCGCGACATCCTCGAGATCGGCGACGAATAGGATGACGCGCCCGGTGGTCACATCAATATCAGACGTACTGTCTATTCTGAACTGGTCGGACCTGGAGGTAATATCCTCCTGAGCGGAAATCATGTCCCGGAGAGAAACATCGGCACTTTGCGGTTCGATCACCTTTCTGAGCGGAGACAGGCTTCCAGCCGTGGCGAGATCGATGGCAGCGAGACCCTCTTGTTCGTCGCCCGTCATCGCTACAATGATCCGGAACTCGGGTTCCCGTTCAATCCAGAGGCCTGCGAATAGGTCCGGCTCGAATTCCGCCAATTCTGCCTGAAGCTCGCCGGCCATGTCGGTCAATGTCCGTTGTGTCGCGGCGGCTTCAAGGGCGATATCATTGATCTCGGCGTAGGCAGTCGTGTATTCGAGCTCCCGCTCACCGAGATAGTCTCCGATGAGATCGACGGGAACGACGGAGGTAGGCTCGTTGTCATCGCCGAACGAAACACCTTCGTCTTCTCCACACGCGAGGAGGAAGCCTGGCAAAAGCGCGATGCAGCGGACGATGAGGGACAGATTGTTGATCTGATGGTGTGCCATGGTGTGCCATGGTTGGAGACGTACTGCCAGTGCTACGTCCGAAGTACTCGCGCGATTCGTGCACGGCAACTGCCGGCGGCGCGCAAGAAGAGCGACGACGACGGCGCCGCAGCGGAGCGCCAGCGCCACGTGAACCGCATCGTTGCGAGCGCGAGCGTTATCGGCGGCTTCGCCGATACGGTTGCCAACAGGTGGAAGCACGTCATCACGTCGCTTTTCCGGTCGCCGGGCTCCAGCTCACCCACGCATTTCTCCAGGATCGTCGACTGGAACTTGCTCTAGGTGGAACCGGGTTCGCGTCCACCACGCCGACCGTGCAGCAGCGCAGAGTCCAGTTCTTTCTGCTGCGGGATCACCCGGTGCCCGTCCCTGCGACGAACGCAAGATCTGGGCGGGATGCTCCATGGCGCGAAATCGCCCTGGAGACAAGGTGTAGGTCCACCGGACCGGGACCGGGACCGATTCGCATTCGCATTTGCATTTGCATTCGAGCACGAACGCGACACGGGCGCGGTGTTCGTCGGGGATATCGTTCGAGACGAACTGCTGCGCAACGGGAACCATCGACGCAGAAGTCGGGTCGTCCGGCACGGTCCTGACCGCTGTAGAGGACCTCTCGGTCGACCCCCTCGCCTGTCAGCGTAGTTGCCACATAGGGCCGGCTGGGGGGTTGTCTGACGCCGTCGCTCCTCCTCTCCTCAATGGGCGATGCCAATAGACCTCGATGCCGGTCACCCGGCGGACCGCCCGTGTCTTCCCAGTTCTCGCGCCCCACAAGCATCGCGGTGCCGGTCTCACCTATCGACACAGAGTGCGCTCCGAAACGAAATATCGATTCCCAGCCCCCGTTTTCAGGGTCGAACACCTGGACTTCGCTGTGGCGCGGCATCCCCACCGCTCCGTGGGAAGGGGCTACGGCAGCCATGTGCATCGAGTGACTGATCACGGCGGAACTCGAGCCCCGCCGCTGCCCCAGGCAGGCGTCGAGCGATCGCGGCAGCCCACTCCCACGCCGCGGCACCCGTCGTGGTGCTGGTACGGGACATCTCGCGCGAGATGTAGGCGAGATTGCTCGCGCCGTCGCTCAGCAGCCTAAATCCAGTTGGCTGCGCCTCGCTGCCGGCGAATGCCACAGCTGGTCGCCATTCATCATCGTTGGTCATGCTGCTCGCCATGCATCCGCGCGTCTCGCCTCCCGAACTTACCGCCCAGAAGATCACACGTACGCCGTGGTCGGCGTCCGCTACCTGATGTTTGTAGGTGACCGGGTCGTGCCTGACCAGACATCAATCGTCAGGTCAGGTGTCACAGGAGCCGCTCGCACCACACTCGTGGTTGTTGAAGTTGGGATCGATGCACTCGCTCGCACACCGAATCTCGCGGGAGGGACAAGAGGTATCGCTTTCGTCATCATCGTCATCATCGTCATCATCGTCATCATCGTCATCATCGTCATCATCGTCATCGTCATCGTCATCGTCATCATCGTCATCGAGCTCGCGGCGTCTGCATCCGGACTGCCCTCCTCGGAATCGGAGTTTGCGTCCGCGGCGCCGGCTTCGACTTCACTTGCGAACTACGGATCGCTCGAGACGAGCCCTTCGATTGCCACCGCACGTCCTCCGCACGATGAGCTTAGCGCGAACAACAATGCGGTTTTTCTCACCTGAGTAGCCTAACAGCGTCGAATGTCGAGCGTCGAGCGGTAGATAGGCAGGGTCGCGCCGGGAGAAGCTGGGCTCGCGGCACCCACGGGCAGGGCCGGGTCGCCCCCGAGGGGGACCTGGCGCGAACGGAGGTACCAAGCGAGAACAGATCGACGGCACTCCGATCACGGCAGCGATCGGATGCCGACCACGATGTGCTCTATGGCGGTCACGTCGGTCACGTCGATCACGCTATCGTCATAGGCGGCGGTGTGGAGCTCGCGCTGCCGTTGCGTGTGGAGAGCGGCGACGAGGACGTTCGCCGAGCCAGGTTTCTGGAGGAAGGGCAGGCGCACAGGATAGACGCGTCTGAGGTCCGAGCCGCGAGCGCCTATCGATCCGGCGCCCATCGATCCCGCGCCGGTCGATCCCGCACCGGTCGATCCCGCGCCCTCCATTATTTCACATTCACCGCGACGGCTGTTGTGCCGAGGCTTTCGACATAGTCGTTGGTCGACACGGACAGCGTCCCGGTATAGGGGGTCGTGGAGTGCAAGGAACTGCCTGCGCTGGTCGTGTTGAAGAAAACGATCCTGAGCGAATCCCGAGCGTCGTTGAGTGCGACTGTGTATTGGCCCGCGTCTGTGGGGGTGGACCCGACGAGGGAGCCGGACATGAGGTTTGCCGTGGCGCCCGAACGATCATTGCGAACCACAACGGACACCGACTCGGCCATTGCGGCCTCGAGATCTGTGTCCACCCCGGCGGGGATCGGCAGCGAGAACGGCACGATGACCGCCCCAAGATCGCCGGTGAGGCTGATCGTAAGGCCGTCTTCGAGTGCCGCGCGATCGACTTCACCCTTATCGGCGCCGGGCTCGGGATCGTCGGAGCAGCCGGTTAACAGGGAGGCGCCAAGAA
This sequence comes from Nannocystaceae bacterium, assembly GCA_036479215.1. Taxonomy (GTDB): domain Bacteria; phylum Myxococcota_A; class Polyangia; order Nannocystales; family Nannocystaceae; genus FL481. The sequence goes on from JAZGFE010000060.1 coordinate 5,463, forward strand.
GGCAAATTGCGAGTTTCTTCATGAGTCTGTTTCCTGAGAATGGGCAAGCCGCCCGCCCAGGTTTCGTACCATCTGCTGTCAAGGTGGCAACGCCAGCGTCTCGTCTACGATGACCCTATTCCGGCCAGTGGGTCACCTCCGGCCTGGCGTGACGTGAAAGGTCAGATCCAGCAACTCCGTTGCTGGATCTGACCCACCCCGAACCTCTGCCCCCTTAGCCAGCGGGGTCAACGGGGCGGGCGGTGGCGATGGACCCAAAGCACCTGGCGTGCCACAACGTCGTGCCCGTTGCGGGCGCTGACCGTGATTCGATTCCCGCCCGGTTCGAGGGGCACGTTCACGTCGAAGGCCAATCGGTCGCTGCCAGGGTGTGGATGGTCGGGGTTGGCCAGAAAGAACACCTTTCGTGCGCGGCTCGAGGGGCCGCTCGGTTGAACGTGCACCACCATGTTCCGCACACGGACGCGATGCGTACACTCCCCGTGAAGCGTGATGCTGTCGGTTTGGACACGCTGAGGTGGGGGTTGCAGGCGGATCGTGGGCGCCGACACCAGTATGTCGAGCGCGAGTGGTGGCGCGGACCGGGTCGGTTTGTCGAAGGCCAGTAGGTCCGCCGGGGCCCATACTCGGCGTCCACGGGGAATGGAGAGGCCCACCCATGCACCCGCTCGCCCGACGATGGCCAGTCGCTGCCCCGGTTGGGCTCGAGCCACCACGTCGGCGGAACCATCGGCGGCGTTGTAGATCCGCACAGCTTCGGCACCCACACGAGCCGAGCTCCGCGCGGCCTGGTAGCCTTGGCGCTCACGCACCACCCGCAACGCGATCTTCTTGTCGGTGCGATGTCGAAGGTGGGCATCGGCCATGGTCAAGATGAGCTCGAGGGGGCGTCGGGGCGTGGCGTCGGCGGCGATGGTCAGGCCGAAGGCACCCGTTTTGGATTGCCCGGGTTGGAGCTTGCCGAGCTCGACGAGGCCCTCTTCAAGGAGGCCCTGCTGCCCCGAGAGGTTGCGGACCATCGCCCGCGTGTCGTCGCTGCTTCCGGGGCCTCGGTTCTCCACGCGAAACGCGATGAGGACATGCTCACCAGGGGAGAGTAGGCCGTCGCCATTGCCCTGTACGCGAAATGGGGGCTCGTCGGACACGTGGGGTCCCGGTGTGCGACGCGGGGCCGTCTTGGCCAGTTGGGCGTCGTCGACGATCCAGTAGTCAAACTGCAGCTGTGGACGCGGGGTGCCGCTCACGCTCAGCTCGATGCGCGCGCTGGCCCGCGGTTTGCCCTCGGGTGGGCCGGCGTGGAGGCGCACCGACAGTTGGTCGTGAAAGTCGGGATGCCATGGCATCACTTGCAGCTGTATCTCCCGGGTGATCGATGCACCCGGGAGCAAGTAGCCGAACATGATCTCGATGCCGTCGAGCTCGTCGTAGGGGCAGTCGGTGATGGCGTGGGTCCGATAGGCGGGCGTGGTGCCGGCATTTGTGGCGGTGAGCTCCAACGTGAAGGGGTGCCCCGCTTGGATTCGGTCGGATTTCGTTTTCGCCGACCCTTTTGCCCGCCCTGAGCTGTTGAGTGTGGCGGCTAGTGCGAGCGTAGGGCCCGGCGTGTCGGGGGGGGCGTTCTGCCAATCGATACCTTGTTTGCCCCATGCGGCGGCTATCTTCTGGTCCTCCTCTTGGTTCAGCGTGGCCAGTATCGCGGGCAGTTTCTCGAGTTGTTGGTCCCGTGTGGTGGTGCCGACCAGCGAGAGGACCAAGCTGTGCGCCAAGCGGAGTTCGGCATCGCGGAGGAGACCTTGGCCCTCGTTCGCGGGGGCGGATTGCTGGGGGGGAGGTTCGAGGTAGCGCAGCCGGGGTCCCGGTCGGCCAAGAAAGGTCGCGGCCCCGTGGTCGTGCACTGCGGAAGGCAAGCGGGCCGTGTGGAACCGTTCGCGGCCGCGCTCGAAGCGTTCTTCATCGTAGTATTGGGCGACCCCGACGAAACTGGAGATGCGTACGGGGGACAAGCGAACGTCGGGAGCCACACCGGTGCCTTGAACCCTCCGCTCACCCGCGATGCGGTACTCGGCGACCGTGTACTTGAGGGCCACCTCCTTGTCGTAGAGGCCGATCGGCACCACCTTTTGTACGGTGCCCTTGCCAAAGGACGCACGTCCGATCACGATGCCGCGTTCCAGGTGTTTGATCGCGCCGCCCACAATTTCCGCCGCGGATGCGCTTCCCTCGTCGATGAGGGCCACGACGGGGGTTTGGGGCCCCAACACTCGGGAAGCGGTGGCATTTTGGGCCTCGCGTCCGCTGGAAGCGTGCACGATCACCAATTCGCCCGAGTCCACCAGCAGGTCGAGAAGGGCTGTGGCCTGGCCGAGAAGTCCGCCAGGATTCCCACGTAGGTCGAGGATGAGTCCGGCTAGCGGAGCGCGCTCTTGCATCGAGCGAAGCGCCCGTTCGACGTTGGCGGCTGTGTCCTCTTGGAAGTGGGTCAAACCGATATACGCCACGTCGTGGGGCAGCTGCGCCGGCCGTACGCTGTCGATTCGAATCACTTGGCGGGTCACCAAGAACTGCAGGCGCTTCTTGGCCCGACGGATGACCATGCGCAGCTGCGAGCCCGTCGGACCTCGGACCAGATGCATGGCATCCGATGCGGAGAGGTTCACGGTGGATCTTCCGTCGATCTCTAGAATCAGGTCGCCCGGTAACAGTCCTGCGGCCTCGGCTGGGCTGTCCGGCAAGACGCGCACGATGGCGATCCGTCGCGCGCGGGCGACAATTTCGGCGCCCACGCCAGCATAGTGCCCACGCGTTCGAACCCCGAGGTCCGTATGCTCGTCGGGCGTCAGCAAGAGGGTGTGCGGGTCGAGTCGGGCAAGAAAACCGTTGATCGCGGCGTATTCGAGCTCGCGCCGGTCGGCGAGGGGGAGATCGAGTACGTCGTGGGTGAAGATGAGCACCTGTTCCAACAAGTCGGCGGCGAGCTTGGGCCCGGTGACCGTCTCGAGGGAGAAGTCGCGCGCCGCACTGCCGACGGTGACCTTGAGGGTGTCCGCGTCCATCTCTCCGAAGAACGCCGGCACTTCGTCCCCGAGATACGTCATCGCCGTACGAAGCTGGCGCAGTGGAGAGAATCGCCCGCGGTCGACGTAGTTGCGTTGCACGATGGCGGCGCTGGCAATGAGCAGGGGGAATTGCCGTTCTCCGAGTTTGAGCCGAGGTTCCGTGTGTTCGCCCGGCGAGGGCGCGGGGGGGGCACCGGAAGCAGCGTCATCGCCCGGGCTGCCCTGCGCGGCTGGGGCGCGGTGGGGGTCGGGCTCGGCTGGCGCGGCGCCGCAGGACAACCCGGCGCAGATAGCGAGCGAGCAGAGGACGGGGTGTGACCTCGTGTACCACCTGTGCATTCGTACAGGGGTGCCAGATCTGCTCAAGCGATTATTCATGTCGTAGAAGACATCATTCGTTGCGTCCCCAGGGAGGCCCCGAGCGTAACCGCTTGAATTACCAAGCGTCGGACGTTGGCACAAAAAACGCATCGATTCGGGACGTGCCGCGCTTCCACCTGCCTGTGCTTCTCGCCGTTTTCCTCCCTGGCGCTTGTGTCGACGCTCCCATCACCTCTGCGCATCTCTCGGCAGACGGCCAGCTGCGGGCGAGCATGACCCAGCATGCCTTCGATTCCGATTCGGCCGGCAACCGGCTGGCGGCCCGAACTTTGGGACTGACGGCAGTTCTGGCGCCAGAGGCGAACGGCGCATTGGAAGATGCCACCGTTTTTCGTACCCGCGCGCACGACCCGGAAGCCGCGGTGAACCTTCATCTGCGGGCCGACCATCTCGACGCTCCCCGCGCGGTGCGATTTGTCTGGAGCCACGGCGAGCAGCGACGTGAACGCATCGATTTCCTCACACCCTCCGATACGCTGATTTTGGCGGCATCGCTACCGCTACGTGATGCCGTGCCGGGCGAGTGGGCTGTGGAGGTCTCGACCGTGTCCGCCCAGGGGCCGGGTGTGGTGCTGTACCGACGTGAGTTCGAGGTTCGCCAGGCCGACTAAGCCGGCGAAGCCGACCGGATCTACTGCGCGACGGTTTTCCGCGCCCACGCTACGAGGCTTGCGATGAAGCGCTCATCGACCGGGCGCGGCGTCAGGTATCGGGCCGGCATGGACCTGCCGCTTTCGACTTTGAATAGGTGATCGAGCTCCGGGTAGGTCGCCACGTCCATGGCCTTGCCGTTGCGCTTCGCTGCGTGTACCAAGCCAGCCACGGCGGCCTGAGGATCCGTTTCAAAGTCCCTCCCCCCCTGCGCCACCCAGATCGGGCAGTGTACAGCTGCCACGAGTTTCGCCGGGTCCTCTCTTAGCACCTCACGTATCCATTGCGCACGGGCTTCGAATTCGGGGGGCACCTGGGCGCCGGATTCGAGTTCGTGCATCATTTTTTCGTGTTCTCGATCGGCTTCCGCCTGGAGTGAAGCGGGAAGTTGTTCTCGATAGACCTGCGCACGATCGCGCAGGATCTCGCGGTACGGTCGCCCGGGAGTCCCAAGCAGCGCGACACCGCGTACGAGGTCTCGGTATTGCGCTGCGAGTCGCATCGCCTTCCAGCCACCCTCCCCATGGCCCACGAGGACGACTTGGTTCGGATCCGCCTCGGGCTGGACCACGGCGGTTCGCAGGGCGCGACGGGCGTCTTCTATTTGCGCCGTCCAGGAAGGCAACCGATCGGTGCTGTCGCCGAAGCCGGGGTTATCGAAGCGCACGACCACGAAACCTGCCTCGGCCAGCGCATCGGTGATGGCGTGGGCGCCCAGATCCACCCAGGGTGGACCGGCAAACCCGTAGCGATCGCCGCGTCCGGAAGCCGAGAGATAGACGGCGACGGGCGCGGGACGTGTGGCGTTGGGTAGCAATACCTCACCGGCGAGTTCCGGCTGGTCCGATCGGCCAGGGAGTCGTATCCGGCGGACCTTGAAGCTGGCATCCTTGGGCGGCGTATACCGCAGCGTCTGTGGTCCCCTCACCTCCCATGTTGGCCATGTCGGTGCCGGTTCGATGGGTTCGATGACCAGCGCATCGTCTTCCACCTCAATGCGGAGGATTCTTCGATCACGCAAGATCACGCGCTCCCCTAAGTTCGTAGCGATCGTCACTTCGCCGTCCTCGTAGCTCACTTCGCCCACCCATTCTCGGGGGGTTCCGCCCGACAAGCTCACCATTTTCCAGCGCTGCTCCCCTGTTCGCAACTCACGCTGTGCGAACATCAACTCTTCGTGGAGCGTGGCCATATAGGCCATGAATGCCGTTCCAGCAGCGAAGCTGAGCGACTCCTGCTCGGCCCCGTCGCTGATCATAAACGTGCCGTCGTTCACGCTAAACGTCAGTTCGGCGGCGTTGCTACGCTCGAATCCTCGGATCAATTCCCCAGTATCGTCGACCATGACTTCCCCCGTACTGCGCACGGGAAGACGGCCGGGTATGTTGAGTTCGATGCGGGTCTCGAAACGGTGCAAGCTCGGTGGACGCCCAAGCGCGGCGGATCGGCCGTGGGCGATGGATGCCGGGACGGGCCCCGCGTAGCGGCCGTAGGAGAATCCGATGACCTGCCCGTGTTGCAGATATCGGAAGGCACGCACCTCATCCACCGGGTACAGCGCAGCGACCCGGCCCGCCGGCCACACGACGATCGAGTTGTGGGCCTCGGTGTCGTGCAACGCCGAATCGGGGGGTAGCGTGGCCGGGGGCGGCGGCACACAGCCGGCTGTCGTGGCCAAGGTGAATCCGGTCGAGATGCTCCCGAACAAGAGATGCAGCGCAATCGCTCGCCACGCTGGCGACATGACATAGCTTATCATGGGCCCATGTCGTGGACGCGAGACGAGATGGCCGCCCGGGCCGCGCGCGAGCTGCCCGTGGGTAGCGTGGTCAACTTGGGGATCGGAATCCCGACCCTCATCAGCAACCATCTCAGGCCGAGCCAGCGGATCGTGCTGCACTCTGAGAATGGCCTGCTGGGCATGGGCCCTTTTCCGTACGAGGACGAGGTGGATCCGCAGGTTATCAATGCGGGCAAACAAACCGTCACCATCGAGGCGGGGGGCAGCACGTTCGACTCGGCCCTCAGTTTTGCCATGATCCGTGGTCGCCACATAGACGTGGCCGTACTCGGTGCGATGCAGGTGAGTCAAGGTGGTGATCTTGCCAACTGGATGGTGCCGGGCAAACGGGTGGCAGGCATCGGCGGTGCGATGGATCTCGCCACCGGCGCGCGTATGGTCATCGCGGTGATGCGTCACTGCGATCGCGCGGGAGACAGCAAGCTGGTTTCGACCTGTTCGTTGCCGCTGACCGCCGTCGGTTGTGTGGATCTTATCGTCACGGAGCTGGCGGTAGTGGCGGTGGAGCGGGGGGGGACCGATGGCGCGGGTTTTCGTCTTCTGGAGACCGCACCGGGGGTCGGGCGGGACGAAGTACAGGCGCGTACGGGAGCTCGGCTTCGAGTGTGACGCTCGAGCTGATTCCGAAGCTGGGAAACACGGTCGGCGATCGCGGCGCGTGATTCACGTGGGAGGGGCGGCCCCGCGGAACGTCCGACGCTGCGCTAGCTGCACGTCCGGGTTGAGCGGTGGTCTCGGCGGTGGCATTTCTGTTGTGATCGGGGCCGGATCGTGTAAAACCTCGCCTTCAGCCTGGGCTCGTAGCTCAATTGGCAGAGCAGCGGACTCTTAATCCGCGGGTTGAAGGTTCGATTCCTTCCGAGCTCACTCGAAGGCCCCGACGGTTCTCGACCGTTGGGGCCCTGTAGGGCGCCGTTTTACCGCCAGGCCGTATCGCCAGGCCGTGTCGCCAGTTGTGCTTGCTTGCTCGCCGGCCGGGCCCGTGTCTATCGTCGCGTTGCATGGGCGTGACGGAACCGGTTGACGTGTGGGCTCGAGGTTGGGTTTTTCGTCGGCATGCACGTCGGTATGGGCGTTGGCACGGGGTTGCCTGTCTGCGACTTGTGGAAATGTTTCGACCGCAGGTGAAGTGGGCCGTGTTTTGCGTCTTTGTTCTCGTCGCTTCGTTGGTGTCGCGTGTTGGCCTCGCGGCGTCGCGACCAGCTTCCGCCCGCTGGTCCTCCGCTCCGTACCGAAACGGGGTGGAGCTGGCGGGAACCCTAGGTCCGGTATTCTGCGTGACTTTGCCGGATCAAGCTTGCGTTCCCACCCCTTCACACGTGCTGCGCCCTAGCTTGGGGCTCGACCTCCACGCCGGATATCGCCTTACCCGGTGGTTGACGGCGGGCGGGGAGTTCACGCTTACGACTCGGATGACCGGTCTGCGGGATCAGGAGCTCGAGAGGGTGCGGCGTCGCAGTTTTCTCGTTTCGGCGGGTCTTTGGTTGCCGCTTGGGCGTCATGATGTGGGTGTGGGACTGGGCGTGGGCTCGAGCTCTTTGGGCTTGCGCTTCGACTCCCAGGCTGTGTTCCAGTCCCTCGAATACCGTGGCCTCGCCTTGCGGCCCGCTTTGGTCTATCGGCGTTGGATACTGGCCGACTATGCCGTGGGTCTGCGAGTTGTGGGGTTCCTCGACACGAACGCGGAAATCTGCCTGACGTCCGGCGGGGGTCAACGAACCTGCCCTGAAGATTTGGGCCCGGTACCCCATGCGTACCGCGAGGTCTACTATCGCGGCGTCCTGCTGGGTTTGGAGATGACGGGGAGCGCCGTTCTCTACTGAGTGTGCTTTGAGGGACGCGGGATCCGGTGGAACCGCGTCGGGCGAGGGTTCGTGTCCGGTCCCCGTCAGAATCGGCCGCTCAAGCTCAGGCCGACGAAGCTGTCGTTGACCGTGGGTGTGACGGAAAGATGGGAAGAGTTGCGTCGTCCTCCGATGATCAGCATCGCCACGCCGGCTCCGAGCAGGACCGGCGTGATGATGGCGCCCACGACGGCCATCTTGTTCGCACGTTCGCCATCTGACTTGATCTGTTTTTGCTCCGGGGCTGGTCTCTCGCTGCCGTCCTCGAGCTTGTCGTTTGCCGCGATGCCTTGAATGATACCGATAGCGATCAAGCTTCCGGTGCCGAGCGAAGCTGCCGTGGACGCCACACCAGCGATAAGAAGGCCGCGTCCGGTTGCGGCAGGTGGCCCGGTTCGCTTGTTCGCCGTGGACCCCTGATTTGGGTCGGCCTGCCCCGGTGTGGCGGGTTCAGAGTGGTTGGGCGCGACGGCATGGTTGCCGCTGCCGTTCCCGTTGCCGGTTTTGGCTTGGGTTCCTTCGAGCGCTCGTTCGAGACGTCGCTTCATATCGACAATAGCCTCGCTCAAGCTCGCCTCTCCGTCGTACGCTCGCTCCAAACTGTGGGCGTAGCGCTCGAGGAGTCGGGCCGCGGCGCGCAGGTGGTCGACTTTGCGGGTTTCGATGAAGGCCTCCATGTAGGCCGTCAGCGCGCTGACGAGAATCTGGGCTCGCGTGGCGTTGTTGTCCTCGGTTTCCTCCATGAGGTCGAGGGCCTCGGCCCACGTGCGCGCGGCGCCCACATAGTCGCCATTCGAGAAACTTGTATCGCCATCGGCGTACAGTGATTCCACCTCTTCAGCAGGGGTGGCACCCCAGACATAAGTGGGGGTCGCAGCTAGGGACAGGGCCACACAAAAGGAGATCAAACGGTACGCGATCCTCATGGTCAATTTCACAGCGTTGACCCGGGAGTACCACGGGGATGTGGGCATTGGCACCATCTGGCCGTGTCCTGGGCACAGCACATGCGCGCTATGCGGAATGTCGTGCCCGCGAGATTGTCTGTGAGACATGGGTTGTGAGGTCTCATATAGCGAACTCGAGGTCGTGCCTCCTGCGGTCCACGGTCTCACGTCATGAAGCTTGCACTTCCGCGACGTACTCGTGGGTGAGCCTGCTCGAGTCCACATCCACCACGAAGACGTGGGCCTCGCCAGAGCTACCGTCGAAACGCGTGAGCAGCCAAAACTCGAGGGCCCACCGATCGGTGTGTGCGGAGCAGGGAGGCAGCCAGCCGAGGAGCATCGCGGGCCCTAAGGCGGCGTCTGTTCGGTTTTCTAAGGCGTTCTTGTACGACGGACTTTGTTCGAGTACATGGGTCCCGATGCGCGCCTGAGCATCGGACACGTTGCGGCGCCAGGGACTCGAAAACTGGAACTCCCCGAGCTCTTGCTTTTCCGCATCGTAGATCGCCAGGTAGCTCTCGTCACCCGTGATCTCGGAGAAGTCGGGAAGATCGAATTCTGGGTACAAGTTGTCGACTCGCATGGTCTCGAGAAGCGTGTCGCGAGCGTTGCAGATCTCGTTGTGCATGTCGGCGGTGTACGCAGCGTGCAGGCGGAGGAAGAACTGCTGACTGGGAAGTCGATGGTCCCAGTCGAGAACGGCCCAAACATGATGGTAGCGGCGGGAGCCGAAGGGAACGAGGGTGGGAACGAGGGCGGCCAACTTGGCTTGGGAGGCTTCGTCGATCATCAAGCCCTGATCCCGAATACGGATGTGCACGTCGATGGAGGCCAGAGCTCGCGTCACCTGTTCGAGTTGTTCGCTGCTCTCGAGTTGCTTGCTGCTCTCGAGTTGCTTGCTGCTCTCGAGTTGCTTGCCCGGCTCGTGTTGACTCACGATGATGATCTCCCCTCGGGACCTCGTGGGCTAGGCACGTGCATCGGTGCGTCGCTCGATGTTGGCGCCCAGGGTCCGGAGCCGGTTCTCGATGGCCTCGTAGCCCCGATCGATATGGTACACGCGCCGGATTTCGGTCGTCCCCGACGCCACGAGGCCGGCCAAGACGAGAGAGGCGCTCGCCCGTAGGTCGGTGGCCATCACGGTGGTTCCGCTGTAACGAGACGGGCCGCGGATGATGGCGGTGTTGCCGTTCACAACGATGTCGGCGCCGAGGCGTTGGAGCTCGGGTACATGCATGAACCGATTCTCGAAGATCGTTTCCGTGATCACGCTGCGTCCGTGGGCCGCGGTGGCCAGGACCATCAACTGTGCCTGCATGTCGGTGGGAACACCAGGGTAGGGCCGGGTCACCACGTCCACCGGCGCGAGGCGGTCCGGGGCGATGACACGCAGGTTGCCGCCTTCGACTTCGCAACGGGTACCGGTCTCCTGAACCTTCGAAATGATGGCGTGCATGTACTCGACCGGCGCATCTTTGAGCAATACGTCGCCGCCCGTCACGGCGGCTGCAACCATGAAAGTGCCCGCTTCGATGCGGTCGGGCAAGATCGCGTGGTCGATTCCGCTCAGCTTGTCGACGCCTTCCACCTCGATGGTGGGCGTACCCGCGCCCGCGATCCGGGCGCCCATCTTGTTCAGTACGATGGCGAGCTCCTGGATCTCCGGCTCACGTGCAGCGTTTTCGAGCCTCGTGGTGCCCTTAGCGAGCGCGGCGGCCATCATGAGATTTTGTGTCCCGCCCACGGTGACGGTGTCGAACATGAAGTCACACCCGTGTAAGCGCGTGGCGCTCAGATCCACGTAGCCATGGGTCATGTTCATTGTGGCACCCATGGCCTCGAGGCCCTTGAGATGCTGGTCGATCGGCCTGGCCCCGATGGCGCAGCCGCCCGGCAGCGAGATACGCGTCCGACCAAAACGGCTCAACAGCGGCCCCATCACGGTCACCGAGGCGCGCATGGTCTTGACCAGTTCGTACGGGGCTTCGAAAGAACCCCGGGAGACGCCCTGGGGGTCGATGACGAGCGTACGCTCATCACCCGCTTCGATGTCGCAGCCGAGGCTCACGAGCAGTTTCGACATGGTGCGCACGTCGGTGAGTCGTGGCAGGTGCCGCAGTGTTGTCGGCGTGTCGCCTAGGAGAGCACAACATAGCAGCGGCAGCGCGGCGTTCTTGGCTCCAAGGATACGTACCTCGCCAGATAGCTTGGTTCCGCCGTGGATGAGGATCTTGTCCATGGGAAGGGGAGCGTGGTGTGGACCGCGTGCACAGAATGTGCGAAGTCAGCGACGGGCAAGCTTACCTGCGAATTCGGTCGGTTCGTCGCGTACAATGCGCAAATCTGAAGTGCCGAGTGCTACCGTTTCCCGGGGGCAGGGCACTCGAGCCAGAACGCGCCGAGTCGTTGGCGCACGCAGCGAGGCAACGACTCGGCGCGTTTCGCAGCGACTCGCTGGACCGATCGTCGGATCGGGCGCGAGCGTGCAGAGAGCGAGAAAACTGGCGTATGATCCCGATCTGTGCGCAGATCTGAATATGGTTAGGCGCGCCCTCCGTTCATGTCGAGGCAAGTTTGCGGCGTTGGCTGTGTGGCTCGCTGCGACGATCACCTCTGCGGACGCCCAGGGTAGCGACAGCTTGTCGAGCTCGCTGTTCGCAGAGGATGCCAGCGCCTTGTGGCCCCTGCGGCTCTCTGTGGAGCTGGTCCGCGTCGGGTCCGCTAGTCGCACGCTGCACAGCAACACCATCGAGGTCCCCGACGGCCAAGCCACGACCTTCGCGCATACCGAGCAGACGCCCAGTGGTGAGCGAACGTTCACGTTGAATGCCGTCGCTCGCCATCACGCGGCCGGGGCGGTGGAGATCGAGTACGACCTGCGTGTGTTGGAGTCGCGATACGGGCGAATCCGTCTGGGCCAGTATGTCTTGCACCGACTGGGCCTCGGAACGACCCCCCCACTTGGGGCGAGTAGGCTCCGTGTCTCCCGTGCGGATATCGTGTCAACGAAGGACAGCGTGCACAGCGTAGCTTTCGCCATCGACGGCGACCTCTATGAGATCCGTCTGACCGCCAGCCCGACGCGCGGTTGACACCTAGGGATACCAACGCTATCCCTTGCGCCAGCGGTTGCGTTTCGATCACGCCACACCCTCCTCTGGAGTCCCCGATGTTTTCACGTTCGAACCTTCGTCAGTCCCTGCTCTACGCCTTCGGGATCGCCCTCGTATCGACCGCGGGCTGCAAACGCCCCGAGTATCCTGCGTGCAAGAAGGACAAGCACTGCAATCAAGAAGAGGACGAGAGGTGTGTCGACGGCGTCTGCCAAAACTGCACCACCGACGAAGATTGCCTCGCCAAAGGCCCCACCGGCGAGAACTGGGTCTGTCACGAGTTTCGCTGCACGGACCCCACGACCATTCCCAGCGTGGCCGGTGACGGAGAGCAGGGGGCGCCTTGTGCCGCCACTGCCGAGTGCGTCGCTGGGCTGGTTTGTCGAGCCGGCATCTGCGATGTGTGCATGACGGACGGCGAGTGCGCCCCGGGAGCGTGCAACTTGGATTCCGGTCGTTGCGAGACGGTGGCCGCGGGGGGACAGTGCACCACCGACGACCAATGCGCGATGGACGAGATCTGTGACAACGGGGTGTGCCTGCTCAGTAACCTACAGGCTGGCGCGAACCCTTGCAGTCTCGACGCGATCTATTTCGCGTTCGACAGCCCCAAGCTGGACCCAAAAGCCCAAGGCGAGTTGCAGACTGCGGCCGAGTGTATCAACCAGCAGAACCGGGTGGTGTATCTCGAAGCCCATGCCGATCCACGCGGCACGGTGGAGTACAATATCTTGCTCACGGACAAGCGTGGGCAGTCGGTAAAGAAGTTCCTTGAAAACCTTGGCGTGGTCGGACAGAACATGCAGGTGATCTCGAAGGGCAGCCTCGAAGCGACAGGTAGCGACGAGGGCTCCTGGTCTCGAGACCGTCGCGTCCAGTTCATTTGGCAATAGGTCCGCGTTGATTCCATGTATTGGTGCAACTTGTGTCTTCTCGCCGGGCTCGTGCTGACGGCTCCGGGCTGTTTGGTTCTCCGGGCTCAGCACGACGAGCTCGCAGCGGAAGTCGACCACCTGCAAAATCAGGTGGCCCAGCGTAACCAGGAGCTTGAGCGGACGTTGGCGGAAGCCACACGGCAAGCCGGTGCGCTTGAGGAAAAATTGGGAGAGGCGGAAGCGCTTTTGCGCGCCAATCAGGCGAGCGTTGGCGTGCGGGTCGACGACCTCGAGACTGACCACTCCAAGACCAAGGGGCTGGCGGAAGACAATCAAAACGCCCTCGCCGCCGTGGGAACGAATTTGGAAGAGATGCGCTCCGATGTGGACGCCCGGGTCAATCGTCTTGAGCTCTCGCTAAACGAAGCGACCAATATCCCCGATGGCAAGCACGCGCTGTATACCGAGGCCGAGAAACAGCTCGCCGCGAAGGCGTACAAGCAGGCTCGTCGCCTCTATCGCACGTTTTGGTCGCGCTACCCGAACGACCCGAAGGGGCCGGAGGTCCGGTTCAAGGTCGGGCTGACGCTTTTTAGCGAGCGCGATTTTCGATCGGCGCTGGGTGAGTTCTACTGGATCACCCAAAATGCTCGAGACGCGAAGGTCCTCCCCGATGCGCTCTACTACTCGGGGCTCGCGTTCGCCAAGTTGGGGCAGTGCGAAGAGGCCGTTGCCTACTTTCGCTACGTGACCAAAAAATCGATCCGAGCGCCGAAACGCTATCGCGACCAAGCCAAACAGCAGATCAAGACGCTTGAGAAGGACCGCGGTGAGATTTGCCGAGATCGTGGCAGGAGCAAGAAGCGTCGTCGGGGCCCGGGCAAGACCTGAGTCGACACCGCAGCGGCTCGTGGCGACGGCCGCTAGGGCGAGGGGCGGCGGAAGTAGGTGCGTGAGGCTACGACGCCGATTACGCCGGCAGGACGGGCGGATGTATCCGACGGTGGGCGGTCGACACGGCGCACCACACGTACGTCGAATGCGACGGCGCCATCGGGGTCAAGCCGGCGAAGATACTCGAGAGTCAAACAGCGAGCTTCCTGTTCGTTGGCCGCGACCACCGAGAGGTCGGTGGTGTATCCGCCCGCGTCGAGGGGCCAGTGCTCCAACGTGGCGGCCTCGTCGGCTTGGGCCCTTGCGGATACGGTGAATGTATTGTTCTTGTGAGAGGCTTCGTTGTCGGCCCACGCGATTGTATCGAGCATATGGGTGGTGACCCAGTCGTGGCGGCCGGCGAGATGGGCAATCATGCGGGCCTCGGCGGGACGCTGGGCCGCCCACATCGCCTCGAACACCTCTTCGAGCACGAGGCTTGCATAAGCGGGGTTGATTTCGCCGTCGCGGTGCTGGGCTTCGACACGGTCTACCGCGCCATAGAGGTGTCCGAGGGCCTCTTCAACGCGTTCTATGTCGCCGAGCAACCAGCTCCCGAGCACGGCGAGCGTGAGTGGGTTGTCCGGCTCGGTCTCCCAGGCCTGACGGAGCGTGATCAAGGCCAGGTGTGGGTCTCCCGCCCGCGATTGGGTGATGGCCTTGTTGTAGAGTGCGCCCGCGTGTCTCGGTTCGATGGCCAGCGCGCTTTCGAATCGCGCGAGCGCGTCCTCAAAGTCTTCGCGGTCGGACAGACAGATGCCATGCTCCACGAGCACCTCGACGTTGATGGGGTCCTCCTCCAAGAAACGCTCGTACACCTCGGTGGCCTCGTCGATCGCACCCTGGCGGCGCAACAAGGCTCCCAATGCGGTGGCAGCCTCGAGAATTGCGGGGGCATCGTCCCCCACGGTCATCGACAGCACATAGCGTTTCTTGGCCTCGTCTTCGAGGCCAAGTCGATCGAGGACCGCGCCGAGGTTGTATTGGGCGAGGGGGTTCTCGGCGTCGATGTCGACAGCGAGCGTGAATACTTCGCGTGCGCGCTCCAGATCATCGACCAGATCGAGAACGTTGCCGAAAGCGGTCAGTATATCGGTGTCGAGCGGAAATTCGGCGGCGGCACGCTGGGCGAGTACCAAGGCCGCGTCGAGTTCGTCGGTGTCGCACAAGCCGCGGATCCACATGCAGTACACCGGGACCCGTTCGCTGGCCGGCATCTCGGGCTCCCATGCGCTCCTCAGCATCCGCACTGCGGAGTCCGCCGCTCCCTGATCGAGAAGCGTGGAGATGGTTTCCAACGGGGGACGCATGTGCCGCTCTCCCTAGGTTACACGACGAGGGTGGGTTCGTGCAGTTTTGGGGGTGGTCGAGCCCGGCAGGGGCGCGGTGTGGATGGGGGTCCCGCGCGCTGCGCCAGCCCGGCCTAGACGGAGGCCACCGGCCTGGACGCCATCGCGCGCAGGCCAACACGCGCGCGGCGAGGAACCACACCCGCTCCGCGCCACTGGGCTCGATTCCACTCCACCCCATTCGACCCCACCCCACCCCACTCCACTCCACTCCACTCCACGCTCTTTGTTTCCGCTGCGCGTGGATCGTTGCCGGTGGTGCGGAAGTCGGGCTGGACACATGGGTACAAGATGGAACAATCGGTTGCGGGACGACGATGCGCAAACTCGAATGCCTGAAAGTTACGCACTCCTACGACGGCGTGTATAACGCCTTGTGCAGGGTATCCCTCACGGTGGAAGCGGGACAGGTGCTGGCGTTGATCGGACCCAACGGTGCCGGGAAGAGCACGACGCTTCGCATCCTTGCGACGCTCCAACGGCCCGACGCGGGCGAGGTGTTATGGGACGGGCGCGATGCCTGGGCCGCCCGTTACGAGGTTCGGCGACGGGTCGGTTTTCTCGGCGATGGTACCGCCGTGTATCCGGGTATGACCGCCGCTGGATATCTGCGCTTCTTTGCCGAATGTTACGGCATGCGAGACGCCGTCGCCGAAGTGCGGGTGCATGAGTTGCTCGAGCAGTTCGAGCTCATGGGTAAAGCGAGCGCACGGATTTCCGATCTGAGCAAAGGCATGCGTCAACGCGTGGCGATCGCGCGGACTTTGGTCCACAGTCCCGAACTTCTGTTGTTGGACGAACCGGCCGACGGCCTCGACCCTTCGGCACGGCGGAGGCTGCGCGAGATCTTGCGGCAAACCGCCGATGCCGGCGTTGCCATCGTGATCAGCTCGCACGTGCTGCGTGAGCTCGACGGGTTTTGCGACACGGTGGCGCTGATTCGCGGTGGCGAGCTCGAACTTTTCGGTGGCGTGACCGAGGTGATCGATCGGTACGAAGTGCGGCGACGCGTGCACGAGCTGGAGGTCTGGCGCGGGTTGGACCGTGCCATCGAGGTGTTGGAGAGACATCGGGGCCTGATCGAGGAAGTGGTGCGGACTCCCGTGGTGGAGGGCGAGGGTGCGGGGGGTCAGGGGGTCGCGCGAGACGGCGGCCGGATTCGCGTGCGGGTGCATGGGGAGGTCGATGCGCCGGCGCGCTTACTCAAGGAACTGGTGGATGCGGATGTGGAGATACTGGCGATGCACAAGGTCCGAGGTGATCTCGAGGATGTATACCGATCGATAGGGCGCGATGAAGCGAGCTAGCAGGGCCAAGTCGAGCCCACCTTTTCGAGTCGTGTCCTGGAACGTCAACGGCCTGCGGGCCTGCGTCAAAAACGGATTCCTCCCGTGGCTCCACGCCTCGGACGCATCGGTTGTCGGGGTGCAGGAGGTACGCGCCATGGAGGCACAACTCCCCGACGCGGTCCTGGAACCGCCGGGGTGGCAGAAAACCCGCTTTGTGCCGGCACAGCGGCCGGGATACAGCGGCGTGGGCCTGTTCTCTCGTTCGCCCGCAGATGCGGTGGAAGTGGGGCTGGGCGTACCGCGCTTCGACGAGGAAGGCAGAGTGCAGTTCGCAAGGTTTGGGCGCTTGCTCATCGCCAACGTGTATTTCCCCAACGGTACGGGGAAGCTGCGCGATAACAGCCGTGTCCCCTACAAACTCGCCTTCTATCGCCGGTTGATGGACCTGCTCGAGCGAAAACGACGGGGTGGGCTGCGTGTGCTGGTGATGGGCGACTTCAACACGGCCCACACTGCGCTCGACTTGGCCCGTCCCACCGCAAATCGCAAAGCCAGTGGATTTCTTCCCGAGGAGTGTGCCGAGCTCGATCGCTGGGTGGGAGCTGGCTGGTGGGATACATTCCGCCACTTTCAGCCCGGGGGCGGGCACTACAGCTGGTGGACCGCGCGAGGCGGTGCGAGGGGGCGCAACGTGGGCTGGCGCCTCGACTATGTGCTCGCGTCTCCCAATGTGCGTCCCTTCCTGCGCGACGCGTTCATCGTTTCGGAGGTGTTGGGATCCGATCATTGTCCGGTGGGGGTGGACTTGGATTGGGCGGTGAGAGAATAGGCAGAGGCTCAGCGGCGCGAACCCCATGCGCGACCAACCCCATGCGCGACTAACCGCGCACGGGGGGACGGCTGATGGGCAGTGCCTTGTCGATGGCGCGTTCGATAGCTTCGCCCATCACCGCCCGGAAGCGGTCGGTGCCTTGTGTTCCGTCGAGGCACCAGTACGCCACCAGGGCTTCCAGAGCTGTTGCGGACCGGTATGCCGCTGTATTGCGTCGGCCGCGGGCGTGGCTGCGAGGCGCAACATTGCGTCCGCGCCGAGCCAGGGATCGCTCGGCCTCGTCGAGACGCGACCATACGATCTTGAGGAGATCGGCTTGTCCTTCCGCTCGCACGATCGAGGCCCGCACGGTGTCGAGGCGCTGGGTGGGAAAGTCGCCACGCCGCGCGACTCGGAGCCTCACTTCTCGTTCGAACTCTCCGTCGCCAAGCCACGCCAAGGTGCGAATCGAGCGTTTGCGCAGATCGAGATCGGGCACACTCGTATCGTAACCGTGTCATCGTAACCGTGTCCCGCGGCAGGGAGGCAGATTTGGCCAAGCTCGTCAATAAATTGCTGCCTATGGCGGACAGAGTTAGTGAACGTGTGTGTGTAATTCGGAAAGTGGTGCAGGGGCGTCTCGTCGTCGGTTTCTCGGACTGGCGGCGGGTCTGGCCGCGATCTCGACGGGGGGCGGAGCGTTAGCAGCGCCGCGCCACAAGGTGTTGATCGTCGGCGACAGCATGATCGCAACGGCGTTCGGGGAGTACCTCCAGTCGGGTCTCGAGACGCGGCACAGCTATCCCGTGCGCCGGCGGGGCAAGAGCAGCAGTGGGCTCGCACGGCCCGATTTTTTTGATTGGATGTCCGAGGCGCAGCGACTCGAGGGGGCGTACACACCGGGCGCGGTGGTGGTGATGATGGGGGGAAATGATGCGCAGGGGTTGTATCTTGGCCCCCGGCGATGGGAGATGTGGGGGACGAGGACATGGCGCAAGCTCTACGCGGAGAGGGTGCGGCAGTTCGCAGATCTGCTCACCGAGCGGGAGCGCCCGCTTTTCTGGATCGGCCTGCCTACCGTCCGCAGCTCACAGTACCGCCGGAAAATCGCATTGATCAACGAGATCATCCGCGACGAGATGACATCTCGACCCCACGGCAACTTCGTCTCGACTTGGCATACCTTGGCGGCACCGGATGGTCGCTACACAGATCGAATCGCGCTCGGGAGAAAACTTGTGAAGGTACGCGACTCGGATGGGGTGCACCTTACGATCGCTGGCGCGCATGTGTTGGAAAACTATGTGCGCCCCATTATTCACGGCAAGTTGTCCGACACATATAGCTAGCTGGCCACCTCAGGGCGGGCCGCGGCCTCTCCGATTCTGTCGGCTACGATGCCGACCAGCATTTGCACGCCCACAGGGATCAGATCGTCGTCGAAGTCGAAGTCGGGATGGTGGCATCCGGGGGTGGACTCTCCCGGCACACCTGCGCCGAGAAAAAAATACGCTGCTGGGATCTGTTGTGCGAAGTAGGCAAAATCCTCGCTCCCCGCCATGGGCAAGTCACGATCGGAGACCCGCGCTTCACCGAATAGTTGGCACGCCACGCGCCGCACTGCGTCCGCACAGGTGGGGGTATTGATGAGCGCCGGGTAGCCGCGCTCGAGTGCGACCTCCACCACGACGCCGTAGCTTGTAGCGATGCCGGCGGCGATCTCTCGGACCCGCTCGACCACGCGTGTGCGGACGTGGGCCTCGAAGGTCCGGATGGTGCCGCTGAGCTTGGCGTGCTCTGGGATAACGTTGCTGGCCTCACCGCTGTTAAGCGTGCACACGCTCAGCACCGCGCCGCCTTCGTAGCCCAACCCGCGCGACACGACGGTTTGGAGCGCAACCACGAGTTGAGCGGCGGCTACGATCGGATCGCGGCAAAGCTGTGGCTGGCTTCCGTGGCCGCCTTTCCCCGCGATCGTGATTCGGAGTTCGTGCGTTTCCGCCATCAACGGACCGGCGGCGACGCGAACCTCTCCTTTCGCGTAGTTGGGCCAGTTGTGCAGCCCGTAGATTTCCGCCACCTCGCTCAATACGCCTTCGTGGATCATCACTTTGGCCCCACCGCCTCGTACCCCTTCCTCAGCCGGCTGGAAGATAAGTCGGACGTTGCCCTCGATACTATTCTTGCGCCGAGCGAGCTCGGCCGCGACGCCGAGTAAGATCGCGGTATGACCGTCGTGTCCGCACTTGTGGGCGCGCCCGTCGTGCACCGAACGGTAGGGCAAATCCGTACGCTCCTGCATGGGCAGGCAGTCCAGATCGGCCCGGAGCGCGATGGTCGTTGCACGCCCGACGCGCTCCGGGAACAAGTCCGCGACCACTCCCGTGTCCGCGCAGGTCCGAGGGTCGTACCCATGGTCCCGCAGCCATCGCAATACGATTTCTTGGGTGCGGTGTTCCTCGAATCCTAGTTCGGGGTGGCGATGGAGATCGTGACGGAGCTCGCGTAGTCGCGGTACGAGAGAGCGAAGCGTCCCGGTGGATGGCATTCTACGATGCTATCACGCGCTCTCGCATTTCCACCACAGCGTGGATGATGCCTTCTTCGACGTCGAATCGCTCCAAGAACGCGCGACGTTCGAGATTCATGCGCTCGACCCACTGCGCGTAGTCGTCACCACGCCCCCGGGCGCGAAACCACAGCTGAGGCTGCAAGATTGGGGCGGGGACCGTCTCGAGCAACTTCCTATTTTCTGGAGCGTCGACATCCACGATTTCATAGCCGAAGTCGGGATCGATGGTCCACTTGATGTCGCCAGAAACCAGCGCTTCCAACATGGCGGAGGAGTGGTGAATCTGGACTTTGAGGGCCAGGTCTCGTTCCACTTCGGCGGCGCCTCCCCCCACGTAGCCCGTGTTCATGAGCCACATTGTGGTGCTTGGGAACGTTGCTGCGAGCTCGCTAAAACGCTGCGCTTGCAGTTTGTGCGCGAAGGGAAAAAAAGGCTGGGTGAAGGGCGAGCGTGTCTTTCCTCGTTCCTTGCCTGCCGCGGAGGTCTTGCTGGTCTCGCCGAGCATCAAATAACCTGCGGCTTGTTCGGAACTCGTGAAACGCAGGATTCCCGGCATGGCGGCATCACGACCCTCGTCGCGATTGAGGATGCCCAACGAGCGCAGCGCGGGAAGCTCCTTAAGATCTGCCGCATCTTCTACGCAGGACATGGGAATGATCGAACGACCATTTTCGGTCCACGACACGAAATCCCAACCGTCTCTGCAGATTCCGTCTTCTCGTGCCTCCGCGAGGCCCACCTCTCCACGAATATAGGCGTCGACATGCTTTGCATCTGCTCCGGTGTCGATGAGGGTATCGCGGATTCTCGCCACTTCTTCCGGTGAGAGCACGGCCTTGCAGAAATCCGGTGTTCCGGTTTCATCGAGATACACGTTCTCGGTCCAGGCGGTGGCGTCACAGGTGCCGCGATAGATTGTAGGCTCGGTGACTTCGCTGAGGCCAAAGGTCTTGGCGAAACACCCATTCTCCGTGACCGATACCTCCCCGCTGCGCCACAGTGCGATCATGTCATCTTGTACGGGTCGGGCACAGTCACCTTGCTTGGAGAAGGTTGTCGTTGTCTTCCCGGTTCCGCTCAGACCCAGGATGGCCATCGTGAGGGAGCTCTGCCGGGTGTGCACGGCCTTCGCTCCCGCGTGCATCACCAGTCCCCCGCGTTCGAAGATCAGCGCGGCGAGCATGCGCAGCGCGCCTTTCTTGCTCTCACCGAAGTAGTCTGCACCCATGATATAGGTCGTATAGGTGTCGAGGTCGACGATGATGGCCTGACCTCCCTCGATGTCTGGAATGCAGTCCGGCGTGTAG
Organism: Nannocystaceae bacterium; assembly: GCA_036479215.1. Lineage (GTDB taxonomy): Bacteria > Myxococcota_A > Polyangia > Nannocystales > Nannocystaceae > FL481. The sequence goes on from JAZGFE010000060.1 coordinate 26,392, forward strand.
TACAGTCGTAGCGCGGGGGAGAAGGGGTGGCCTTGGCGCTCCTTTGCTTCGACTTGGTCGCGTGGGAATGAGAGGACTTGTTGCATTCCCGCGATATTCGCGGCTTCTAGCGTATATAGCCATTGGCAGGGCACCGACCTCTCGCCAAGCCCGATATAGCCTTCTATCGCGATGAGCTTGCCCTTGTTGCGAATGTATTCTGCTTGCTGATTGATCAACGCTTGGGCGGTCGCCGGCACGATGGTGTTGTGTGAGTATGCGGAGGCATCACCTTCGCGGTGGATCACGTAGGTATACTTGGCCATGCGGGCCTTGTTCCGCGCGACCTTGTTGATCGTGCCGTGCGCCGACCGGACGCAATGGGGGGTATGCTCAAGGGCGAGTTGGCGTAGCTGCTCCTGGCTCGCGTTCGCCAGTACCTCCACAGAAAAGGGGATCGGGGGCTGGGTTGGGAGCGAGTGATCGGGTCGGATCGATCGTAGGGATCGTAGGGATCGGGCGGAAGCCGGCGTGGAGGGGGGCATGGTTTTTTGGGCTCCGGTTGGCGACGGCCGTGGGGGCCGGGGCGGGTGGGTTGTGAGCGTGGAGGAGCGTCCCCCGGTCGGGGACGCGGCACACGTAGTGCCGCGTTGGGGATATCTTGGTGTGTAGCGTCATTATCGCTCTAAGGCATGGTTATTCAGAAGTTTCCACGCCGGACTGCGCGTGGGCGCGCGCGCCTACGCCGCGTTGCGCGCCCGCGCAACTGTTGGTGGCAGCTGCTGGCCCCGCGGCTGGGCCCCGCGACTGGGCCCCGCCGGTGAGCTGTTGTGGGTCGCCGCGGGCGGTGGGCGCCGCGGCATCGTCTGGCTCACGCACGCAGCCGTGTCTGGGCTCGGTATCCCGCGTGGTCGCTCGATCGGCGAAGCACGCGCTGGTCCGTCGCGACGATCGGACCTACTCTGAATGCGATGTCTTCAGGCGCCTCTGTCTTCGCAGCCCACATACAGGAACCGGCACGTGACGCCAAAGCTGCACTCGTACGGAAAGAGCTATTGCAGCTCAAGGCTGAAACCTTGCGAAGCGTGGGGGTGCAGAAGGACCCACAGTTGCGTGGGCGTATGTCGGACATGTACCAAGATGTTGTCGCAAAGAAGATCCAGCTCACGGCTCACGTGGGAGTGGCGGTGGCCTGTGCGTTGGAGGTGTACGACGAGTCGTGCGAGCGCGTGTCGATCTCGCAATTTAGTCGCGAGTTGAGACAAGAGCTTACGGAGATCGGTGTGAGCATGAAGCGGCGGCATTCGAGCCGGATCGCGCGGTTGGTCGCCGAGGTCGAGGCCCAACGCTTGGCGTGGCGGCATGCCCACGAGTTCTTGTCCTGGTTGGCGTTTCGCCGCGACGACGCCCGCTATCCGGCAGCAGACCGACTCGAGCGCCTGGAGGCCTTCAAGGTCGAGCAGCGTCTCTTGCAATCGAGAGAAACGCTCATCCGGTTTCTGGGACATCCGATGTGTTTGGCTCTCGAAGCACATGACCGATTCATGCTCGGGAACCGCTGGCGCCTATCCGATACGCCCGAGCATCGACTCGAACGTCAGGCGTGGCGTTTGCTGTCGTTCCAGCCCGGGGAAGTGATTCGACTCGAACAGGCACGCAGTCGCATCGATGCTCTCACCAGCTCGCGGGCACCACGTGATCAGATCGATGCGCAGCGCGAGGAAGTCCGGCTCCTTCTTGTCGTCCAGCTCAAGTGGGCGCTGGAACGAGCGCCGGAAGACCTCAATGTCGCTGTGCTCTGAGCACGCCGTTCCCCAGGAGAGGGGGCGTCGTCGCTAGGGTGCGGCATCGAGGTGCCGCAAGAAACCATCGATATCGATCAAGTCGCTTTGGCCGGCGTCGGCGAGTTCGTCCCGCGCTAAGACGCCGTGCCCCCGGGCGTTGACGTAGTCGCCCAATCGAATCTCCAACGTGGCGGCATAGTAGTACAAGATACCGCGCAACACCGCGTCCTCATGCTGATCGATGCCGATCAACAACGATTCACGACAGATCTCCGCCAGATCGAGTTGTTGACCCGTCAAAGCCGTCACGGTCTCAACGGTGCGCATGGTCTCGCTAGCCTTCGCTTCATCTAGGGGTGACTTTGGAAGCGTCCGCAGTAGTTGGTCATTCAAGTAGGTGCTCGCGTGCGCACGGCCCCGTTCCAGGGCTGTCAGCTGGGTCAGCCCGAGCATCGCCGGAAGGTGCCCCTGGGCGGTGCGGATGGCGAGTTCGTAGTGAGACCGCGCGGAAACGAAATCCTCCATCGCGCGGGCAGCCTCTCCCCGAACGAAGATCGCTTGTGCCTGCTGACCCAGATCCCCGATGGCAGCGAAAGCCTCGCTGGCCTTCGCCGCCAGTTCATCAACGCGGGTGAACTCGCGCTGTTCCAAGGCGATGGTGGCGAGCGTATAGTCCACGCCGGGGTTGTCGAACCCACCTTCCCGCGCCTGGAGGAGGAAAGGGCGGGCGGCTGCGCCAGAAAACTCCTGGAGCTGTACCCCCGCCCATAGGTAAGAAAGATCCGGTGTGAGATGCCCCTCCGCGACCAGGGTCGCCAGATCGCGTCGCATGCTGTCTCCTGCCATCTGGGCGACGTCGGGGGTGGGGGCGCATTGGGAGGCGAAAGCTGCTACCCGCGCCCGAGCGATGCGGGCTTGGGTGGACAGGGCAGGATCGGATTCGGCCAGCGCCGCGTCCAGATTGGTGAGCAGGGCTTCGACGGATACATCGCCGGGGCCGAGCTTGGTCTCGTTCGAGAAGTCGGTCTGACGGGCCGGCAAGCCCTCGGGACCCGCGTTCTCAAGGCGCCACGCCACCCCGCGGATGCAGCGTGTGAAGTGTAGTGCCGCCACGTCCGCACGTGCGACCGCGATCCAGTGCCGGTCGGTGCCGTCGGCATGGCGAGCGAGCCGGCGATCCGCATCGAGAAATTTTCCCTCATCGAGTAACGTGGAGGCCTCGGACAAGGCTTCTTGGGTCGGGGCTTGGACGTGGTGTTCTGCGAGTTGGAGCAGGGGCGCGAGGGTTTGCCATTCGGACCAGTCTCCCATGGGTGTGCCGGTGGCGGAGCCACGGGGGACCGGCGTGGTGGCGCAGCTGATCGAGGCGAAGCCGACGACGAGAGCGAGGGCGAGGGTCGTCGCATCGGCGAGCCGCCGGAAGTGGATACGGTCGTGACGACGGCTGGGGCAACGCGGCGTAGCGGGCGCGGCTTCGACGAGGCGACGGTTCATGGCGGCGCACCCTATCAGGAGGGCCGCTTCGCCGCTTCCGCGCCTGGACTCAGTCGCCCGGTCTCGTCATCCTCGGGCGAGCGCCGTCCGGCGTCCGTGACCTCGCCAACCGTGCGCTCGAGCCAGACGTGGGCCGACGCACGGATCGACTCGTGTGTTGCGTCGCGGGCGACACGAGCTAGCCCTGTCCGCCCCAGGAGAGCGAGGCCGCGTACGACCAGCTGTGGCGCCAAGCGAGTCGCCCGTTCGTCATCTTGGCAAAGCCAAGTGGCGACGGTGGAATCTCGAAGCTGGAACAGCGTTACCGGTCGATCCAGCCATCGCAATCCCACAGCCCGAAGCGAAGCGTCCTCGTCGTCGAGCAGCAGGCCGAGCGTGAGCTCCATCGTGTCGGGATCCGCAGCGGCGACGCAGCGATCGGTCGGTCGACGCAGCTGCGCGTCATCCAGCTGCAGGATCTCGGCAATGCCCGCGAGGCGCTGATCGGCGTGCAGGCCCAACGCGTTGAAGGCGTGGCGCAATATCGCTGGATTCAGTTCGCGTGCCTCGTCGGTTCCCGGGCCGAGCTGGCGCGCGGCGAGGTCCTTGAGCCAGTCCCAGCGGTCCCGGCAGCCGAGATGGTGATCGAGGACTTCGTAGCCCAGATCGATCAAGGTTTGGCGTCGTATTTTGAGTCGCGTATCCGCGTCGCGGCGTGTAGTCCAGCGCCAGGAGATCAGCCGGCCTGGTCCGAGGGCGGTCGGCTCCTCGCTGGCGGGTGCACCCCACTCGGCCCGGGATTCGTTGACGTTGTAGGTCCAGCCGAAGATGAGCCGGGGTCGGCGTATCAGCGTAAGGCGCACGTAGTGGCCGGTGGTGGGTGCCGTGCGTAGCCGCAGTGTCATGCCGTGGACCTCTTCGCTCGTATCCCGATCGCCGATCGTTGCCACGTGATCCTTTTGCCATGCGCCACGTTTTCCCCCAACCATCTCGGCTGCGCGCGAGGCGGCGCACATCGCAGTCCTCGACCTGGAGCCCGAGGGATCGCCCAACTTGAGGGGGGCATGGTTCCCCGATACGCTCCTGCGATGAAGCGTTTGTGCCAGCTAGTGGCTGCGTTCCTCGTTAGCGCCTGTTTCGACCCCCAGGTGGATGCGGTGGATGCGGTGGATGCGGTGGGTAACGGGGTACCCTGGTCCTCAGAAGATGTTCCCGTGGGTGTGACGCCGGCCGGGCAGGGGATCGAGTTGACGGCGATCGTGGTGGACCAGGGCGTGTCTGTGAAGGTCGCCGAGTCTGGTGGTGGCGGTGGGGTTGCTGACGGGAGCTCGGTCGGGCTCCTCAAGGAGCGCAACGCACTGTTTCGTCTGCTCTGGACGGTGCCACCTAGTTGGCGCGCTCGGGAGATTGAGGCCCATCTTTCGGTGCGTTTCCCCAATGGTGAGGGGGATAGGTTGGTGCAAACCTTGCGGATCGAAGCCGACGCCGAGATGGGTGCGATCGACCAGTCCTTTCATTGGCTCATTCCCGCCGCGTTTATGCGTCCAGGTATGCGAGTCTCGGCCCTCCTGGCTGAAGTCAATGGTTCCACCGCGGCGCCGGCCGACCGGCTGCCCCGTTTGCCCGCGAGCGGCTACGCGGACTTGGCCATCCCGGAAGCGCCACATGTGATCAACTTGCGCCTCGTCCCCATCGCGCACGAGCTTGCGGGTTTGGACTGCCCCGAACCGCCGGATTTAACGCCCGAGTTGGTGGCGCTATTTCGGGACCGACTCTTCGCCTACAATCCTGTACAGCGCGTGGAGGTTGACGTGCGAGAGCCCTTTGCCTTCACTGTGAGCGCGCACGATTTTGACGACCTGCTCGATGCGCTAGCACAGTTGCGAGTCACGGATAACGCTCCTCCTGATCAATATTACTACGGCCTGATTCGCAGCTGCGATGGCGGGGAGATGGACGTGGGAGGCAAGGCGATTGGGATCCCCCAAGACGCGACGCCAGATAATGCTTGGAAGCGCACCGCGGTAGGGCGCTTCCATCCCATGTCCGCGGGCGGTGCGATCGAGACCTTTATCCATGAGGTGGGCCACACGCAGGGGCGCCGTCACGCTCCGTGCGGGGACGCGGCGGGGATCGATGGTGCCTATCCCTACCCAGACGCCGACATCGGAGTCTACGGTTACAACCTTGTCGACGGTCAGCTGAAACCCCCCGACTACAAAGACTATATGGGCTACTGCGGTCCGACCTGGGTTTCCGACTACGGTTGGAATCTGGTCTTCGGACGTATTGAGGAACTCAGCTCATGGGCGGATCGTGGGGCCGCGGCGCGGGACGCTAAGCGGGGCATCCTGATCGGGTCGTTGCACCCGGACGGCACAGCGAACTGGTGGACGTCCCCTGGGCATGTACCCGCCACGCAGCGGGTGTCGGGCTCGTCGATCGAATTCTTGCATCCCGACGGCTCCAGCACGCGGGTCCCCGCGCTGTACGAGCGACGCCCCCACGGTGGTGCGGCCAATCTTGTGGCCCCGATTCCCGGGCCGTTTGACGCTGTGCGCTATCGGGCGGGTGGCCCATGGCAGGTGGTCGATAACGGCGATATCCGTCGCTTATGGACCCCACGGTCGTCGCTGTGACGCGCGACGGGTCGCGGGTTAGAACATGTGATTGCTCACCACGTACCACTGCGGGCCCTCGTCGCTGACACCGAGGTCGACTCGGAACACGAAAAAGCGGTCCCAGATCACATAGATTCCTCCCCCTGCGGCATACCGTAGGTGCTGCAGCCATCGCTCTTGGCGCTGGATCACCGTGCCCATGTCGGCGAAAGCTTTGATACCCACTCCCACGCTGCGTCGGGCCACAGCGAACGTGAAGGCGTTGAAGCGAAGCTCGGTGCTCGAGACGGTTTTGGCCGGCCCGACAAAACGGCGGCGCGAGATGCCTCGAGCGGACCTGCGGCCGCCGATGCCCGCGACGGGGGACAGACCCCCGAACTCTCCGAGGGTATAGATCGGTGGCGCCCCCGAGATCACATCTACGAGCAAGCGCTGGGCGAAGACCAGTTTTGGCGTGCCGATGGGTCGGTACCAACGGAGGCTGAGGTTCGCTCGCGTCCAGGTTGTGGACGAGCCCGCCCACGGCCGTGCGAGCTCCACCGAAACGTCGTGCATGCCGCCGCGGGAGGGCGCCCACTCGTTGTTCCGGCTGTCCCAGCTCACGCCCGAAAGCACACTGCCCCGGTACTGCGTGCCCCCGTCTTCCGGGCGTTCCACGATCAAAGCCGAGTCGTCATCGGCGTGGATCGTATCGAAGGCCCATCGAACGCCCCCGAACCACCGCAGCACCTGATTCGGACGCCGTTTCGAGTTGGGCGCCCGTTTTCCAGATGGCGAATGGTCGCGCCAGATGGTCTGTTGCAGGCTGAAGTGGGCAGCGAGGCTGCGCAGCTCCAGGGAATAGCGACGATCGCTGAGCGTCGCTCGCGAGAGACGCTCGTGGTTCGCCACCCCGAAGAACGGAAAGACTGGGTCATCGATATATGCCACGCCGGCACGCAGAATCTCATCGTGTCCCCAAGCGTCGCGAAGTCGGAGCTGCAATTCGTGGTTTTGGATCATCTTCGTGGACAGGCGCGTCGCGGCATCCAACTGAATCTTGTTCACTGCGGCGTCGTTGCCTCGCAGTACATATCGTCCGCGGAGTCCGAACTGGTGGCCCAGCGAGGCATCGCCGCGGTACGAGGGCACGACGATGCAGCGGCGGTACCTCGACTGCAGGCACTCGAGTCGCATCGTGTCGTTGTCTGCTCCCTCTTGTGGCGAGTCCGTCAGCATGACCAACATGCTGCTGAGGAGCGTGGCCGTTATGCTCGACATGGGGGGTGCCGCGGTTCCTGTGTGCCACCTTCTATAGAAGCGAGGTGAACGGGCGCGCCGTCACGTCGATCCCTGCGAGCCCGAGGTTGAAAGCACCGCTGCGGTTCGATGGCCATGTGCTCCCGTTCGCTTCGCCGAGCGACTTCGCCCCTTCGAACCTGCGAACGCCGCCCGCATATCAGCGCATCGTTCGCTTCTGAGATGTAAAGCGAGTGAAAAGCTGTGATCGCAAGTGGTTCAAAAATGATGATCTTCGACACTCGATGGGCGCGGTACATCTCGTGGCGTACCCGATGGGTAGCGAGGGGCTGCATAGAAGACGTCTGTGTTCGCGCGGTGGGGACGGTGTAGCACGCGTGTACCGCTGACGTGTGCCCGAATTCGAGCTCCCAAGCGGAGAACGCTGTTTGGAGCCGCGGGCGGGCGTGTCAGCGCGGGCGCGTCAGCGTGGCGTCGGTGTGCCGGCTTGGCGCGGGTGTGCCGGTTGCCCGCTTGCGTACCGATGCGATGTGCAGCTCCGCTTCTCGCCGGGGCGGGGTCGGCCGGCGGAGCACGTGTTCAGCACGCGGGCAATGCTTTGCAGCAGAACGGCGTTATCAACCTCTTCGCGCGGGGCGATGCGGTAGAGCTCCGAAAACTCACTGTAGTCGAAGTGTGTACCGTTGACTACAGATCCCCGGACAGCACACTCGCTCCGTGTAGAAGTTCTTTCCAGTCGTCGGAGCGTCCACTACACTCATGCTCATGGCTGTTGTTCTGAAAACGCTGGACTTGGCCGAGGCGGAGCGTGTTCTCTGTGAGGAGGCTTTGCGTAGTGCGGGCACCATTGTTGAGGCGGCGCGTCTTTTAGGAATCACTCGGCATGCACTGAAACGTCGTATCACCAGGCACGGTATCGAATGGCCCAACGTGACCATTCCTTCGCTGCCTGCACCCTGGACCAACTAAGAAGATACAAACAGCGCAAAAAATCCATGCCTTGGGCATGGATCGCCCATCGTCACCGAGGCTCGGTTCGACCGAGGCTCGGCTCGATGGTGCCGCCACGCAGCTACCGATCAGTCGGTCGGATCGCTGAGTACGCGCTCCTGCGCAGCGCGGATTTGGTCGACGAGCTGGGCAACCGCGCTGTGGAGGTCGTCGGGTGCGTCGGGGAGCGTGAGGTCTGTACGGTGAACCAAGTCCAGCGCACTCATCCAGCCTTCGACAAACGCAGCGGTCTGGGGAGCGGAGAGCGTCACGGTACGCGCCAGCAGGAGCTCGCGCACCAAGATGTCCAAAGGCGCATGCGACAAGATGGTCGGTTCCAGGGAAGGTAGAGGCGCACTGTAGTGCGCTGCGACGCCATGACCAAAATCGGGGAAGATCCGCGTCGACTCGAGTGTGGTGAAGGCGCAGTGGGTGGGTCAGTGCTTCCTCGCCAATCGGTCCCGGTGCAGCACAAGATCCGGTCAGATCCCCGCAACCGGGGCTTGCGGAAAACGCGGGTTTCGGCGGCTGTCCATAGCGTTCCCTCGCTCTGAGTGCGTTCGTCAGCTTTCTGCCCGGCGAATCTTGCCGGAAAGTGCGTCGCGAACGATGGATTTCGTGTCCTCTTCGAACGGGCCTTGGAGGATCCAGCGCAGATACTCACGTTCGGCCGGATCCGCCGCGGCCCACCGCAGAGGCTTGCCTTTGAGCTTGCCGAAGTTGAACACCGGCTCTTTCTCCCGCCATAGGAAGCGACGTCCGCTGTCGACGAAGCCGGCGTTGAGACTCGAGGAGATCGCATGCAGCGAGTCGATATCGACCTCAAGGTCGTCGTAGCGTCGAAGCTGGCCGGCGAAGACCTCCAAGCTGGCGATGGTATCGGCCTGCGCCGAGTGGGCGTTGTCCAGGTGGCGTTCGCCGTAGTATTCGAGTGCCGCCGCAAGATTTCGCGGTTCTCTGCGGTGGAAGATGACTTGCGTGTCGATGAGTTTGATCTCGCTCGCGTTGATGCCCCTTCCGCAGCGCGCGAGTTCGTTGAGAAGTACGCGTACGTCGAATCGGGAGATACTGAAACCCGCGAGGTCGCTGCCTTTCAGCAGTGCGACCAGATCATCAGCGATTTCGCCAAACTTGGGCGCATCGCGAATATCATCGTCGGTGATCCCGTGAATCTTGGTCGACGCGGGTGGTATTTTCATGTCGGGGTTGACCCGCCACGTTCGCGGCGTTTCGATGGCGACGGGAAGCGGGCAAACACGTAGAAAGCATGCTTCTACGATTCGATCGCGCATGGGGTCGACACCCGTCGTCTCGAGATCGAAGAATATGACGGGGCGTTTGAGTCCTTCGACGAAGGTGAAGAAGCGAGGACCCAGTTCAGAGATCGAGGGGACGGAATTTTGATCGGAGCTCGACATGATCGTCGCCGACTATACCCGGATTGCAGGATGTTGACGACGGGATCCTACGAGGTCGAGGTCGAGGTCGGGGTCGACCTCGAGCGATGGGCAGAACACTCGTCCTACTGATGGTCGGGCACGGCCTGGGTTTCAGTCGCAATCGTGGCTGCAGCTCGATCGTCACCCGCCACGCGGTCTTCAGCGGCGAGGCGTTCCTTAGGGTGGCCAATCGTGCCGCGCACCGTACCCCCGCAGCGGGGGCATTGTGTGGCCTTGGTGTCCAGCGAGGCGCCACATTGGGGTTCCGAACACCTGCTCTCGCGCAAAAAGCGACCCAGCAACACGCCGAGAGCACCGAGGACCATCGCTGCCATGGCGACCTGCATCATATTGATGTCGATGCCTTGTAAGCTGCGACTGCCCACCCCGCCGAGCATCAGGGTACCGAACATGCCGACATAGCCGAGCCGGCGCGCCATGCTCCGCTCCACTCGAAATACCGGCTTTCCGACGTTCTTCCCTTTTACGCCACGATCCATATCGCGTCGGACTTCCGACGCTTCGGCGTCGATGATCTCGGCAGGGCCGATAAAATCCTCGAGCGAAGGAGCCGGCGGCCACGTGCTCCGTGTGGGAAGTTTCATCATTGTGAGCGCCGAAGTGTCCTCATGGCGCAGTTCGTGTAGGGCGGATTTGACGAATCCGGACGGATTGGACTGCAGGCGTTTGATCGCCTCTTCGTGTCCGCCACGATCGTTTCGGGCAGCGAGCTGTAGGGCGAGGGCATAACTCATCGTTCGCGGTCCAAGCACGCCGAGTCTCGTGACGCTGCGCTGGCTCTGCATCCCTCCCGCGGCCTTGGCGTGATGCCGAAGAGCGGCATCGGTGGTAAGGAGACCGAAGCCTAGGTACACCGTGGTGAGGTCCACGAGCGGCACTTCGGCATCGGGGGCCTCCCTGTCGCCCCGAACATGACGCGCACGGAATGCCTGGGCCGTGGCTCGGGCCAGGGCCGCGGCCAAGGACGAAGGATCGCGTAGAGAAGCCTCCGTGACAGCGAAACGACAGACGTGGGCGTCGAGGTTGTCGAGCCAGACTCCGCCCAGCGCCGTTGTGGCAGAAGCGGGTAGGTCTTCCACGATCTCGATGTGCACGTCGAGATCGTCGATACCCGCGTAGTGAAGGAGTCGCCGTGCAAGACGGGCTACGCTTGGCTCGCCACCGCGCCATGGATCGGGGAAGAAGATGTGGTTGGGTTCGACAAGGGGACTCACCACGAAGCGGGAGAAACCGTGGGCAGCGCAGAGTTTGGCCAGTTCGCGCACCGACCAATTACGCTCCTCAAGTGGCGGCAGCATGGCCCATTCTTCGGCAGCAGCGTCGTTCACTCGCTTGTCGTAGCACGCGGATGGAGACGACTGACGGCTCGCTGCCCGAGACCGCGTGCGACTTCGCCTCTTCCGCTGCCGTTTCGGCGCGTAGCGAAGCCACCGTCTGGTTGGCGGTCCGACGGCCGCATCAAGTCGGTCCGCGGACGTGTAGGTCCGGCACACGAAGGGGCGCGAGGACCCGCTCGCATGCCGGGAGATCGGCGCCTACGGCGAGTACCGATACGAAGGCTTGGGCGCGCGCTGGGTCGGTGGTGAGCAGTGCTCCGGCGCTCAGCCGGCGCTCCCCCCCGTTGCCGATCCATTGGGGCGGGGCGGCCTCGCCTAGGGTCTGTGCCCAGTGCGCCGCAGACTCGAAACCAGCGGCGGTTAACTCCCTCGTGGAGGCGATGAGCCACAGGCCGACGTGGCGATGGTGTACGAGGCGTCGCAGACCTTCGGCCACATGACCCATATTCGGCCGCGCATTGATCTCGACGATGGGCTTGATGCGTAGCGTGCCCTCATGTCTGAACAAGAGGGCGTCCACGCCGATCAAGCCCGTATAGTTCCATTCCCGAAGACCGTGGGCGATGTGCTGGGCGACCGCATGGAAGAGCTCGGGGATGCGTCGCGGCGTCCTACCTTCATCGGATGCGAAGCGCAGGGCTGCCCGATCGAAACCGCTCGAGAGGGGGCCGATCACAGCGCCTCGGTACTGGCCGCGAGGAGAAGTCAGAAAGCGTCCGACGCCTTGGACCGACGCGCGGCCCGGTTCTACAATGCGCATGCGCAAGGAGAGGTCGCACACCTTATCCAACCATGGCTCCACCACCACGCGACCTTGGCTCGTTAGGGTGTTCTCCAGCCAGCCGCGCCCACGATCGCCGATCGGCTGTCCATTCATGCGCCACATATTGTGACCGCTGGTGCCGAAAACACCCTTGATAACCACGCTCGAGAAACCGCATTCGTGGAGCTCGGCCGCACGCTGCAGTGCGGCATCGTAGGTTGTCGCCACGGTGCCCACATGTTGTCGGTCGCACAGGTACGCTTCGTTGTTGTGGGCAAGAAAGTCATTTAGCAACTTGGCGCTCAGTGCCTTCGCGTACAGCTCGCTCGTCTGGTCACGCCAAGGCGCGGTGTACAGTCGCGGGGCGGAGCCGGAGAGTCTTGAAAAGTAGGGAGCGAGGCGTCTCCTCAGGCGGGGCGACCAACCCCAAGGGCATAGATCCGAAATATGAGGATAGGGGAGCTGTGTTGGCGAGACCTTGTCCCGCAGGAATTCTGGGATCACAGCCCCCGCGCGCCGCAGTTCGTCGATCCACGCCGGATCCGGTGGGTGCTCCACCATCACCACATCATCCCGGGCGGCGAGAAACATGGGGAGCGTCTCGAGATCTTGCCGAAGAAGGTCGAGGCGCCGAGGGGGCGTGTGGCCCGGGCCCCATGCGAGCTCGAGCTCGCTCAAGGGCGTGAAGAAATGCAACGACGGCGGACGGCCTTTCGATGCGGATGCCGTCTCGATTTGTCTAATGAAGTTCTCCGAAAGACCGGCTTGGCGTCGCGCTTCGGCGCAGAACGTGGCCCCGCGCGCACGGGCGGGGCTGAGGGGCAAGCTGAGGCGCCGCGCATACGCTTGGTATTCGTCTTCTTTGGGGTCACGCCAGCGGTTGAACCATGCTAGGCCGCGCTTTACATGTACGATCTCGTCGCGGTAGACCGAGTCGATGATGCGTGCGGTGGATACATCGCCCACCGTTCTGAACGCGTTGGCATAGTGACGGGCGTGATCGAGATTGGCCTGCTCGAAGGTTAAACTCAGACGTACGACGAACTCGATCGGTGTGGGCGCATCGCGGATGCAATTCCAAAAAAACGCGCTTACGGGCAGCTCTCCGAGGGAGACGTTGCACGCCGACATTCGTTCGCAGTAGCGGCGCAGGTGGCCCTGTTCTTCGGCCATGGTCACGACCAGTTCGCGACGAAAGCTCGCTTGGGCCGTTGGGAAGCGAAGCAGCGCCAGTGCCATGGTCTCCAGCGCCAACAGTTCGTGGTTGGCGAAAAAATGGAGTGCGACGCCTCGGCCTCGTTCGGTCTCCAGGTCCCGTAGCGACGGAAATGCGACGCGGCGCCGACGATACGCGGGCTCGAAGCCGAGGCATGGCGGGCGCGTGGGGAAGGCCGGTGCGTCCACTGGGGGTCCCGGCGACAGGTCGGAGAGATGGCGTGGGGGACACAGTTTGTCTTCCATGTGGGTGCCGAACAACACGCGCTC
>JAZGFE010000061.1:0-48142 GCA_036479215.1 Nannocystaceae bacterium
CTCGGCCCCTCAAGAGCCCGCTGGATTCGGCGACGAAATTCCATTCTAACCCCAGCGAGCGGGAGGGGCCTCGGCCTCTCCTGCTCTGGAGCATCCTATGGCAGCACCCGAAACAACAAAATTACCCGTCATCGCCAAGACCGCGAGTTGGGTTGAAACCCGCATCCACAAAGCACTGGCCAAGGCGCGAGACGAGCGCAGCGCCGGCAAGTCTGGACGCCTCGCCCTCTCGCAAATCGGCAAGTGCGAACGCGGCCTCTGGGGGGGCGTCAACGGCATTCCCGACGAGCGACCGCCTGAGGGCCGCATTCTTGTGCTGTTCGACCTCGGAGAAGCGGTCGAGACCCACGTCGTCGAGCTGCTTCGACTCGCCGGCTTCGAAGTCCTGAGTCACGACCCTGATACAGGCGAGCAATTTCGCATCACGGGATTCGGCGAGAACGCATCGGGTCGCCTCGATGGCCTCGTTCGCTTCAAGCGGAGCCAGCACGCCACCGACGAGCGGGCGCTACTCGAAGTCAAGAGCGCGAACGCCAAGAAGTTCGATGAGTTGCTCGCGTCCGGGAGTTACGCCGCGTGGAACCCCGTCTATGGAGACCAGGTGCAGGTCTATATGGGCCGCAAGGGATTGAAACAAGCGCTCGTCGTGGTCGAGTGTAAGAATGATTCGCAACTCTACGTTGAGGTCATCGACTTCGACCCCGGTCGATATCGCGAACTCTGGGCCAAGGCCGAGCGCATCGTGAACGCCGAGAGCGCCCCTCCTCGCCCGGAGGAAGGCAAGTCTCAGTACTGCGGATTCTGTAAGTACTGCTCGCGCGGTAAGTGGTGCTGGGGCCCGCTTGTGGATGTGAGCTTTGATGACTAGCGACTTCGACCTCAGCCAATGACGGCCGATGACGACTACCCAATAAATACGCGCGTGGAGTGTATTGATGCGTACAAGGAGCCGCCGCAGGGTGAGGGGGAGTGGCTCCCGTGCGCGAAGTGCGGCCTGCTACCGCTGGTGTGGGAATTTAATAACGGCCTGAGTACCGCGTGCGGATGCGCGAACAGCAGGTATGCCCACCGTTCAATCCACGCCGAGAGCGTCATGTCTGTCTACAAGAGGACGGGCTGCACGGCGGAGTACGATAGCGACGCGCTGCGAGAGAACTGGAACCACTGGGTGCGGACTGGAGAGGACAGATTCCCCAAGCCACGCGAGGATGGGAAATGGTGAGAGAGGCAATGACCCCCACCCCCACACCCGGGGCGATGGGGCGGAAGGAGCACTGATGTACGACCCGATGACAGTTGCATTCCGTATCCGGTATCCGTGGTACGAGCACAGGCCAGGGCACAAGTCATGGCCGAATGGATACCGGAAGTCGCTCATCACGATCTGGCACGTAGACCCGGAGCACGACTATCAAGGCCAGATGAGAGGCGACGATTCGTGCGATTGGCACGGCAGGGCGCGACCGCTGAGCGGCCGGGAGATGGAGATTATCGAGAGTCTCGATTGCCTTGAGACAGTAATCGGGAACCGCCCGGTATTCGGATCGGACCTATTCCCGGGAACCGAAGACCCGGGCCCACTCGGCGGCGCTTACGGAGACCTGAACCGCGCAATACACGACTGGCGCAAACGTGACCGCCGCTGGTGGCAGCACCCGCGCTGGCACATCCACCACTGGAAGATTCAAATCCACCCGCTGCAAGAGTTCAAGCGCTGGGCGTTCTCGCGATGCAGTGAGTGTGGTGGTCGCTTCGCATGGGGGGAGGCTCCGCTATCGAGTTCGTGGCACAGCAGCGGCCCCCGTTGGTTCCGAAGCGAAAAGGGCATTCGGCATTGCCCGTCCCCTGCGACCGAGAAGGTATCACCCGGGGCGATGGGGCGGGAGGAATGATGCTCATAAACCAATCGACGGTAGACCGCTGGAAACAAGAGGCCGAGGCGTACAAGCCGAGCCGCGCGTCCCTGCGGATGCGCAACCGACCGCGGCCGAACGCGCGGAAGAAGCGGCGGCAGAGGTACTGGGACGACCTGGCAATGGAGGAGAATCGTCAGGCCGATGAGGAATTCCTGCAAGACCAGAAAGACTCGTGGGCGGCTGAAGAGGACGAGGATCGGGAGCGGCAGGAATACGAGTACGAACGGGAGCGGGATTACATCGAGATGGAGCGTGAGCGCCTCGAAGACGAAATTGCGGCGCTATACCGATGGTAAGCCCACCCCGGAGCCCACCGATGGATAGCGAATATGAATATCGGGTTGTGTCGCAGCGCGAGGGACGTCCAAGGAGACTCGTTACATGGAAGAGCCTTGCGGCCGCGAGAGATTTTATCAAGCTGGCCAATGAGATTCATTCGGAAGGCCATGCGCGTCACATCGAGAAGCGCCCAGTCGGCCCGTGGGAGCGGGTGGAGGAGGAGAGTGATGGCTAAGACCACTTGGCAAGGATGGCTCCAGGATTACGAAGAAGACTGGGAGCCGAAGCGCTGCAAGATCGAGACGTATTCCACCACAGACCTGGAACACATGGCTGCAGTGTACGCCGACCATGCTTACAGCGCGCGCGACGGATACGAATGCGGAGATGAATTCGAGGTCCACCTACGCGACCCGGACGGAAAAATCCACTCATTCGATATCTACGTCGAACATGTCCCGAGCTTCCGCGCCCGCTGCATCACGGAGGAGAAGAGCGATGGCCCTGCCCCCACCGCCGACGAGGAGAGCCAATGCCCCAGCTGAGCTTCACCGCCGAGTTTGCCGACCTCGTTGCTGACGGCAAGAAGTGCCAGACCATCCGGCCACCGCGCAAGGACGGCAGAGACCCGAAGCCCGGAGACACGCTGTACCTCAAGTCTGGGCCGTACTCGGGGAAGCGGCGGAATCTGGGGGTTGTGAAGTGCACGAGCGTTGACCGTGTGACCATTGGCCCGGGCGGCATCGGCTTCGAAGGGCCCAGCTTTATCGAGCCATTGGTGCGGACGCAAATTGGTGCAGATATCGCAGCTAAAGAAGACGGCTTTGAGAATTTTGCAGCGATGCGCGAGTGGTTCGAGAAGAACGGCGGTCTCCCCTTCGAGGGCTACCTAATCAAGTGGAACCCCGCCGCAAAGCCCGCGACGGGCGACGGGCGAGGGGCAACAATGACGGTCATCGAAATTGTCGAGAGCTACCTGAAGAGCAACGGCTTCAACGGACTCTACTACCTTGAAAGCGATCGCTGCGCCTGCCTGCTCAACGATCTCGCGCCATGCGGCGAGATCACGGCCGACTGTCAGGCCGGTTACAAGACGCCCGGCTGTGTGCTTGGATGCTCGATTGGCGGCTGCGATTTTCATGTGGGGCCGAAGAAGCCTGAGGCGACGGGCGAGGGGGCTTGAGGTGAGCAAACCACACCCACTCGCCCCCCAGCCGACCGGCACGGAGGGAGCGTAGATGGGCTGGGGTAGCGGAGTGTACCTATTGGGGAAAATCGCCGAAAGCGTGCCTGACGTAACAGAAGAGCAGGCAGCGGCAATCGTGAAAGCCTTCGAGGACCACGACTGCGATACGTTCGACGACTTGAACGAAGCGAGACTGTCGCCGAATTGGCTCAAAGGGCTGAGGGCGAGAGGATGGTGTGTGCCGTGGGACTTGTCCAAATAATGACCGCGAGCGTTGCGGAATGGGAGGGGGGAGATGAACACATGCAGACGTTGCCAGCTCCACATTCGCGGGGCCTGCGACAAGCACCACATCCAGAATCCCGAGGCCGAGAAAGACAAGGTGCTGGCAAGGCTAGATACACGCACTAAGGAGCGAGACGACCTCGGAGTCCGTCTCGGAGAGATGATAGACCTCGCCGACGAGCGCACCCTGCGCGTGGATACGTTAAAAGCAATCGAAGAGTGGATGGGTTGTCTCCGCACGAACGAGGCTCTACTCAGCAGTAAAGCAGGGAGGCTCGAGGCCGAGAACGCCGAGCTGCGGGGGGAGGTGGAGAGGCTGAAGGCGCAGCTTGATGTGCCTACGCAGCTCGATCGCATCAGGTCCGCGGGCTGGTCTGTAGCTGTGCACAACGACTACCAGCAAGACGGCCAGTTTCACACGTTCTGGCTCGTCACGAAGGGCACTCGTTGTGCGAAGGGCGAAGGCACCTCTGACATGGTCGCGCTGGATGCGGTGCAGATGGCGATCGGAGGCTTTTGGGGCCCTGCCTCGCGGGAGGTGGTGGGGGATGGAATAGTTGAACACACCCAAAAGGAGACAAATGAATAGCATCCACGAGAGGCTGGAGGCGGCAAAGGAGCGCAGGAGGGTGCTGCAGGAACGCCACGAGTCGGACATAGCAACGGCGAAGGTCTCCAAGGCTGAATACGAACTATGCGTTGCAAGTCGTTCACAGCAGCTGCTCGAAGAGACGCAGGTAGCGGATAGGCGCCGGCGTGAAAGCGCGGAGAACAACAAGCTCATCGACAAACTGCTCTGCGAGATCCGTAACGTGCCCGATGCTCCGGCTCAAGGGGTGGGGGATGGGGAGGATTGACCACGGGTGTCTATTTTTCCGCTCTCCAATGAGGGAGCAAAAATAGACAGGCAGTGCCGTGATGCGATTAATCTCATCGCCATGATGGGATGATACGAACAACCTATCACGATCTACCAGCGTCGATCGAACCCGCCATATCCGACCTGATATCGCCGCAAGTGGCTGTATTTGCAGGGTGACTTGGTGTCGACTCCCGCCTACGAGAGATGTGCAAAAGCGGCAGCGGGGCTACTCGTCTAGCAATTCTCGAACGAGCGCCACCTCGCGGTCGCACTGGTCCCGATGGGCTGCGATCACGGCCGCGATCTGCGCGCCGATGCCTACCTTTTCACGCTGGTGGGCGCGGTCGTCGGACCATATCTGAAAGGCACTGAGAGCGCCGGCGAGGAGCAACCCGCCTAGGCCAGCGCCCAATGTATTCGCCTGTGGCTTCACTACTCGGCGTCCTGTGGCTCGGGCTCGGTGGACGCGAAGATGCGGCTTGGCCAGGGCAGGCTGGCGCCGTGAATCCTGCCCTTGAGATTGCCGATCGCGATCATAACTTCTGCAACATCTTTCCTTATCGCAGCCCTGTCGGCAGCTGCCTCTTTTCTCATCGTGGCCATGTCTGCAGCAATGTCTCTTCGCATTGCCTCCCTGTCATCAGCAGCGTCTGTTCTCATCGCAGACACATCGCTGGTCATCGCTACTACGGCCGAGTTCATGTGGTCGAACTCGGCGCGCCGGCTGCCCCATTCGGTGCCAATAGACGACCCGTATCCTATCAAAATTCCTATTCCGACCAAGAGTGAAACGCGCCGCGCCAGGTCGCCCATCATCAGCTCCTACCCGATATTCGCCACCTTCCGGATCCAGAAATTCGGCTGCTTCGGAGGATCGCTCGCCTCCATCTCGTGTATCCAGTCGCGAGCAGTCGAGCCGGCGAAACTCGCGCCCCACGCAAATAGCGCCGTGAACCCTGATGCGTTCTGAGGCTCCATGTCGGGCGCGAAGTATCCGAGCAAGAACGCGAGCGGCAGGCCCACCCCTGCGGCTGTCGCTGCTGTCTTGCCCTTCGCCTGTGGATCTCGTGTCGCTTCAGCCATCACATATCCTCCAGTCCGTTAGAAACTGATGCCCTTGAATGACGGCGTCTGATCCTTCAACATCGCTGCCAATCCTCGGTGGCCTCTCGCGAGTGCGTCAAGGTCTGATTGGTCAGGCGTTGGATCGGGTGTGCCGCCTGCGTCCTGGAAATCTCCCGAGTCGATGAGCCCCCCGTCCTGACCCTCGTCGCAGGTGTCGGCCAGCGCGAAGTTGCCGCCGAAATCTTTCGAATGCAAATAGATGTCTCCGGTTGGAGGCGCGAGGTAGAATGTCTCGCAGAAATTGGGCAAGAAGTCCGCCCAGTAGATACGATAAATCAAGTGTAGTCCTGTGCCGAATCCACCCATCCATCCCGAGTAGTGCCAGAGCGACCAATCGGTATCCAGGTCGCCAGGTTGCGGTGCTCGCTCAATCGTTCCGCCCCCCCTGCCACCGACCGGGTCCCACCGGGCAATCGCGACAAACTCATTTTCAATCGTGCACGTCGCGGGCGTCTGCCCACCTGAGCTGGTGAGACAATCCGAGAAGGAGATGCCATCCTGGCTCGGATACTTTGTCCCGCCGGCCAGACTGATGAGCGTCGGTGTCAGGTCCTCGACTTTAAGCAGCCCGTCCATCACCCCGACTGTGATGTCCTTGCCCCACCAGATCGCTGGCACGAACGTTCCGCACGGGTGGGGGAACTTCTTCTTGCCATAGGACTCGTCACACTCGATCGGGATCGGAATCTCGGGAGGCACACCGTTGTCAAACAGGATCAGCATCTGGTCTTTGGTGACGTCGAGGATGTCCTGAAGCTCTCCAATGCGCGTGTCCAGATCCTCAATCATATCGCGGTACACATCCTGTATTGACGTCGCCGTAGAGCCCGGCGGCCGATCGTCTTTGAAATGGCCTGGGTTATTTGGGTCGTCAGCGTCGCAGCTGTTTCCGATCTGCACGTCGTAGCACCACGGCCCATGCGCCGCGTTCGGTGCGATCCACACAAACAGGTGGTCTCCGGGGTCAGGATTGTCGATCAGCCACTGCGTGATGTAGGCGATCGCCGTGTCAAATATGACTTCGCTGTTATATCCTGTCTCAACCCTTGCATTGCCTCCGTGGTCCGAGTGGACCCATAGATTGTGTCCGAGCGCTGCGTCCTCAGCTGAGGTCAGCTCATTCGGATGGCCACTTCCGGGCTCAAGAGGCGTGGCTCTGCGCAGGTTGCTCAGCGCGACAGCATCGGCGTGATCAAATCCCAGCGCGGCGACGAATGATTCGCTGATGCCCTGAGCCTCGCGGCTGGTTCCGATATGAGACTTGCCGAAAAACGCCGTGTCGAATCCCAGCGACTGCATCGCCCGGGGCAGATTGTATGCGTATGGGTTGATTTCTACTGTTGTAAGTGCCGGGAATTCTGGCGAGCGTGCATTTGAATACAGGTTGCCGTCGCGGTGAACCGACTGCCCGGTCATGATCGCAGCGCGTGTGTTTGAGCACAGGGGCTGCGAGATCAGGTGATTCATTCGCGTCCCCGCTGCGGCGATTCCGTCTATCTCTGGTGTGGTTGGGTTCGATGCCGATGCGGTGATTGCATCTATCCCGGCTGCGGTATATGCACCGACGAGCCACCGGCCGCCATCGTCCAGGGGTATCATGACCTGGACCCTCGGCACTGCGGATGCAGATGGAGCGATCAACATAAGGATCAAGATGACGACTCGCAGCATCAGTCTGCGCCCCCGTCAACCCATGTGCCCACGCGATTCAACGTCACCCATGTAGTTGCATCGATCGCCTGCAGGCATATCGTGTCGCCAATATTCCCGGGAGAGTCGATCGCATCAGCGACGCCGACCCCCAAGTTGTCTAGGATGATCTCGTCTCCCGCCGCAGCATCGAGCGTGATCACACCGCCACTCTTGTCCCACCAACATGCATTGTATCCGACAAGCGCAGTGGGAAGCGTGAAGTCCGTGCCCGTTCCCGTGGTGACAATAAATGCGTTCAGTACGAGCTGAAGTTGCGACGTCAAATCAACTGCTGACGACGCAGTCACGAGAACCTGCTTCTCCTTCAGGGCGAGCGTGCCGGTGGCGTTAGGGAGCGTGTGCGTGTTGTCCTGGTTGCCATCATAGATCAGGTGTACCGCATCAGTGTTTGTACTATCGAAGATCTCGATTCCCTCAGCCAAGGAGTCCTCAACCGTGTCCCCGCTCTGGAAGGAGATTGGGCCGTCATGCGGTAACACCAAGCGCGTTGTCTGATCACCGTCTTGTTCGAGCCCGATTGTCAGCGTCCCATCCTCTGCTGCAGGGGTGGCGTCGTCTACCGTGTGGTCAACGTAGACATAGTTTATACCAGAGGTTCGTAACGTCAGGCCAATCCCCCGGAATTTCCCGCTCGTCGTCAGTAGCCAGTTCCCGTCCTGGTCCTGCAGTGTGTTGCCGTTGTACAGCGCGAATTTCGACAAGACATCATTGTCATCGCACCAGACCGGGACATCGACAATCGTAGTGTCATCGATGAGTACCGCCCCATGACCGGCGGTCAGGCCCGTACACGCGAATGGATTCGAAACGGTATTGTTTGCGATATCAATTGCGTTCAGGCCATCGACGGGGACCACGGTCACAGACCCCGCAGTGATGTCGCCAACAACAGTGAGATCATCGCCAACCGTGAGGTCATCCCCTGCGGCATCGTATACGAGGCCCGCGTCGCTGCTGAGCACAGGGCCGGCGGCGTAAAACGTCACTTTCCCTACAGGGGATCCGGCATCCGGGATGGTCGCGATTTCTCCGAGATCGACGCCGCTTTTTGCGTATTTCAGTTCCGTCGTCTCCCAGAACAGTCCGAGGTCGGTATCCAATGCGAATGCGAATGCGGGGACACTCACACTCCCAAGCGGAGCGAGGAGTTGGCCACCGAACGTCACGCTGGTCCCGTCGAATGTCAGATCGACGTCGCCAGTGGGGGCTCCGGCTAGATCGAATAGCACCTGATTCGGCACGCTCGCCGCCGTGACCTGCAAATCCACTGCAGCGGCAAATCCCGTGTGGTCCACGGCGGGATTGGTGTTCGGAGCAAAAGAGCCGCGGCTCGAGGCGCCCATCGATATCGACACGAATTCGGCAGTCGTAAGAACGCTCAGATCTGTGGCACCCTGCTGCACGAGGAGCGCTGTGGTCAGCACCCCCTGCTCAACGAATGGGTTGGGAGTGAAATCTTCAGTGAATATCGCGGTTCGCGCGTCGCTCTTGTTCGCATACGTTTCCTGTCCGTATGCGAGCAACACCCCCGCACTCTGGGAGAAAAAATACATTCGCTGGATCTGCCAGCGGTTATTGCCCACCGAGGCGAGCGTCCCAGACCCATCATCGTAGAAGTTTGGATCGATCAAGCTCTGACTCAGCACAGTGGTTACCCCGCCTGCGCCGTCTTGGTAGTTGAATACCATTTCCGTCATCGATATCTGCGCCGCGTCTACCTTGTTCGTCGGATCTTCCGCATTATTAAGCCTGTTGATAAATGGCAGCGTCGTGATCCCGGCGACCTTATCCACGTTCAGATTTGCGCCGTTCGGAACGAAGCCATTGCCCATATTCAACGAGCCTAGGACCAAGACATAGTCGAGCAGCGCACGCGACACACCATATCCGGGTGTATTGTCCTGGGTAATAGTGTCAATGTTTGCAAGATCTGAATGGATCACGACTTGCAGTATGATCTCTTCCCGAGCTTCTTGCGCGGTAAGGCCTACGCCAGCTCGTTGTTGTAACGTCCCCGTCGAATCGATAGACAGCGATGTGAATAGATTTGTTCCCAGACCCGCCGGAGTGATCGCCAGTTGCTCGATCCACGAGACAGGAGTAGCCGTAGGGGCAGAAGGGTTGGATGTATCGATCACCATCCCCGTTCCCGCGGCGAGATCAAACTTACTCGGATCCACGTTGGCCGTGATCTCGCCGCCCGTCATAATCCCAGTCGTGGAATTCAGGTAGATAGATTCTGCGACTACAGCCTCGAGGGGGATTGCACATGTCCCGTCCCCCCGTAGCGATTCCGTTGTCGCGCAGATCGTCTCGGCATTGGTGTCCGTGTGGTGCGCCGCGGGTGCTCCGGCGTGAGTTGAGATGCTCGAATCGATCTCCGTCGATGCGTCCGTGCAGCTCTCCGCGGCTCCAGCAGCATCAACTCCCAGCGGATAAAACCCCGCAGAGCAGTTGAGTCCGTCGGCATGTCCGGCGACGTAGCCCGAGTGATCGACTCCGGGGTCTGGGTCTGGCGCAAAACCGCTGCCCGCGGGAGTGACGCAGGTTCCGTCGCCTCGAAGGGACTCGGCGGCGGTGCAGATCGTCTCGGCGTTGACGATCTCTGACGGCGCGCATTTCCACTCGCCCGACGCGCCCAGCGAATCATCCCACATCAAGAACAGGGTCTCGACGCCGCCCCCAACTGCCGACGGGACAGCAGGGCAATCGTCGGGACCAGCGGCGTCTGTCACCGATGCCGTTTGCCCGTGCACCTGCGCCCCGCACGTCCGCAGCGGGTCGCCCGCGATCGAGAGCTGAGACGCCCCGGCTTCAAACGTGCACTTCGGAAGCGGGTCCCCGCCGAAGATCGCCCCTGTGGCTGGCGTGCTCATGAGGCTGGCGACCAGAGCCGCCGCGATGAGTATTCGTTTCATTTCATCCCCCTTTAGATGGGATCTGTCAGCAGCACGGTGGTGCGTATCGCCGCCACCTGGATGCCTACAGCGCTCGGCGAATAGGTGACGTTGACGCGATTGCCTGAGTCACTGAACCGGAACGGGGACAGTCGGTCGCTGATCGCCTGCGTGATCCCCGGGGCCACAGCCAGATCGAGCGCCGGATGCACGCCAAAATTGCAGTCGCGTCCGTTGGCGAACAGGATGCTGAAGCCCGTGTTCGGCCCGATGACCTGCAACTGCGTGTTTCCGTCGTTGACGAATGAATCCCCGCCCGCTTCCGCCGGCTGGAATGTCAGCTCACCCGCCTCCTGAATCGGAATATCAGCCATCAGGAGAGCCCTCTTCGGTGGTCGGTCCAGCCGGATAGGGTGTGGTAGACGGTATAGCCGGCACTACTCGTTTCAGATCGGTGTCTGAATCTCCCGGAGGTGTCTGTGAGTAGTTTGTCGGAATATGCCGAGATAGAGTTATTAGTGGCTTCAGGGTCGACTTTGACAGTAAACAATGCACTTGAAGGGGCATCGTCATCCTGGTCCATCGAGGTCACCAAGATGTGGCGCAACACGCCATTTTCTTCAAAGACATTAACTGTCAAATGCGCGAGCACTTGGATGTCGATTGGCACATCCAGCGTCGGAGTGACTGCCGATGTTCCTGGGGGGGCGTTCGCAACCGTCGCCGGCATACTCTTCAACCGAAACTCATCCCCGCTATTCGTGAACCCGATCCAGTTGGCTGAGGCGTCGGTATACAACGATGTGATGCGACACATGTGGGAATATCCTGCTGGGATATTCGCCGCGCCTTTATCCACGTCGAAGTAGACATCGAGCACGTTGGTAGTATCGAGACTGATCAGGTGGATGTGGTAGGTCGTATCGGCAGCCGCGACATCGGAGGCGCCGTCACTGAGCCCACCGCCGGTGTCCCCGGCGGAGAACGCTGCATCGAGACGCTTCGTGATCGCGGTATCGAGGAAGACGTTCTTCGCCGGACACCCGCCTGGGCTGGTCGTGATATCGTGGTCGGCGTCCGCTGCGAGCGCGATCTCTAGCCCGTATACACTACCACCGATATCCGAGGTCGCGACAAGAGGCCGCCACCAGGTGCCATCATCCCCGACCGGATTGTGATTCGTATTCGTTGCCTGCTGGCTCTTGTATACGATTCCGTCCGTGCCCACCGTGAGGGCATGGTCCTGGAAGATGACCAGCGCATGCCACGGCTCGACTCCCGTTTCCTGGGCGTTCTGGATCGCCTCATCAGCACGGTTCAGAATCCAGTTGAAATTCTGATGCGTGGGGATCTCGGCAATCCACCCATCAGCCGTCTTCGAGGCGCCAGGATCGGTGACCGCCCCGGTGTCCGCCCAAGGTATATTGATGACTCTCTGTGTCATGACTTCTCCTTACGGGAATCCTGAAGCGAACTGCCCGGCACCAAAGCCAATTCCCGGACTACCCGCAAAGCCGAATGCGGCTGCACCGAGTGACTCTACGTAATCTATCGACACGCCTGCGGAACGCGGTATCAGCCGGTCTCCTTGACCGTTGAGGTCATCGAGTAGGACCAGCCCCTTCTCGATCGTGGACAGATGGCGGCCGAAGACAAGCTGGATGTTGGCGATCTTCGTCGCGTCTACTGTGGTCACCCCTGAATCTGGGAACACGAGCCGGACGATCTCGAGAATGTCCTCGGGTGTAGCGCTGCCGTTGTTGCGCAGCAGCTTGGCTTTGATGTGTATCCGGTAGTCCTCGTCTTCCATCGGAACCTGGCCAGTAAGTTCGCCGAACGTGCTGAGGAATCGGCCACCGACCGCGGGGTCTGTGAGATCTCCGAACGATGTCGCCCCTGAAGCCCCAGCGAAGCCGAAGTAGTCGAAGATCTCGGCGTCGACGAGCGGTCTCGGCAGTCCAATGATGATGCCAATGGTGTCAAGGGCTGTTCCGGTCGCCGTCTCCAGGTCGAAGCCGTCGAGAACTGAGAACTGTGCCTCTTGCAGCTCCGTGGCCTCTGCGGCGAATAGTTCGATGAGGTCCACGATCTTCGGGCTGTCTTTGTACTGATCGATCAGCCTGCCGATGGCCAGCGCTGCAATGTCTCGTCTTTCGATATCCTGAGCCATCTCAACTCACATCGATATTCGCCAGCAGGAACCTGGCTTTTTCAAGATCAGAGATCGGGATATTGATCACACCTGTCGGGGACGCGGCAGTGCCAAGGAAAAACGTCGTGACGGTGTGGCCAGGGACCGAGTTGATCGGTGTGAACAACCTGGAATATTCGACGTCATCCCCGATCGTGATCCCCGGAATCAGCTCCGGGTTCTCATCATCCTGGCAGCCGGGCACAGGCAGCAGGCCCGCTGCGAAATCGACGATCGCCTGCTTGATCAGTTCGTCTCCCCCGCTCGGGAACGATGGGCCTGTCGCGATGACAATCTCGATGAAGATATCGACCACCACCGGCCGCGCGAAGTTCATGACTTTCGTCGTGCCGTTCGAGTCGATAGCATTTCCCGACTCAGCGCCCGACGTCCCGATCCCAGCCGCGTGATTGTCCCAGATCGCCTGGGCGATATCGTCATCCGTGCCACCCTCCACGACGACCCGAAACGTCTTCGGAGGGAGTCCAAGCGCGTCTACCGACTCGGTTTCGTTGACTGCCACGGCCACGTCTAGAACGCCATCGACGGCAAATACGGCTGCCTGGATCGCGGTCTCGGTATTCACGGCCCCGAGCTCGGTCGATACCTCTCGCCGTCTTCGCAGGTCTCCGTCCGACTCCTCGAGTGAACCGATCTGGGTGGCGCCGGCGGCATTGTTGACGCTCGTCCATCCAGACACGGGGGTCGTGATCACCGTCAGCGTCGCGGCGTCGCACGGGATGGGGCCTGGCTCTTCGGCGAGCCAGCTCGATGAATCAGAGCCCCCGGTGAAAACCACGCTGGCCTGGAGAATGAATCGATCGTCGGCCGTCGTTGATGCGATCGAGCCAGCGGGGAGCGTCGCGGCTGCCGTGCCCACGACCTCGGCTACTACTGCCGTGAATTCCTCGTCCTTGCGCAGCAGCCCGTTGAGCTGCACGAGCTTCGACAGCAGAACGCCGCGCGCATTCTGCGGGTCGAATTGGGATACATTTTCCGAGGCGGTTTGCCACCCTTCATCGAACATCCCAGCAAAGAGTCCGATGATTTGACCATCCACGGTGTCTGGATCGACGTCGGCGTTTGGCCCCAGGATATCGATCCAGCCGGCGTTGATATCGGAGAGGATCTCGCTCAACGGCTTCGGAGAGAACCCCTCGTCTGTCAACCCGAAAGCCACTTGTGATCACTCCTTGTCGCTACACGCTGACTGTGACCGAGCCTGTTGACCCGAACTCTGTATCTGCCTCGAAGGTGACCGCGAACACACGGGCCGCGTCGAGATCCGCCGTGAACGAGATCAACGCGGTAACCCCAGGAGTAGTGGTAACCACCCGCTTTAGAATCGATTCTGCTTCTGCGAGTTCGGATGCCTCGCCGAGAATCGACTGGAACCACGGCACGCCCGAATTGAGATCGAGCCACCACTCGCCGAGATAGTGGAGGTATTTCGTCCCGATTTTCTGCGCGACCTCAGCGCCCTCGGAGACCCGGGAGAGGTTCCCTCCAGATACGAATATGTCGTGGTCGCCATCTAGTGCGAACGCGCTCATCGAGATTCTCCGCGCGCGGGAGCGCAAGTCTGAACGCGACGGAATCTACCACCCGGGGTCTCGGGTGGGCATTTTGGGCAGAGCCAGGCCATCGCCTCGCCGGCGTCCGCTTGCTGGATCAGACTTTGACGGCGTCTATGCGGCCCTTGATCGCGGTCACAGTCGAGGCGCTGGGGACGGTGATGACCCCGGTGATCGTGTCCACAGTGAGGCCCAGGAACAGCGATACCACCTCGTCGAGGAGGCCCAGGACATCCTCGCTGCCGGCGCCGAGACCGAGCTTCGTATTCTTGACCTCGATGTCGCCATTTTCACGCAAGATAATTGCCTGGTCACCGTCGTCGCTGCTGATCTTCATGTCGTTGGAGTCGAAAGGATCGATTCTCCGAGACTTTCGGTTGAGGCCGACCAGCGCGATGCCATCGGAGATATCGTGCAGCCGGCGTGTCTCGGGCGACTGCTCCACCCCGTCCTCGTACCACTTGGAGAAGTCTCGCTCGAGGAAGATCACAAGACACTCATCGCCTTCGGACACCGGCAGAGTGATGTGGAAGCCCCCCGCGTGAGGCATCCAGACGGGGACGGACACGAGGATCGGCCAGCTGCGCGTGGTTTCGTTCCCGTCCGAGTCGCGGATGTCGCGCCTCAGCGGAATCCGGATCTTCGCGGTCTGTTTCTCCGAATTGAAGCTTTCGACGATCCCCGGCAGCGCCGTGTGGGTCTCGACCATCCGGGCCCGGATCGCTTCGAGGATCACGGAATTCAGGGTCGTTGAGGTGACGTTCGGGGGCCCGGCCATTACGCTGCCTCTCGTCTGAAGGTTTTGATCTTCGACAGCCAATCGTTGCCGTGGGTATCTCCCACCGACTCAATCTCTCCGATAGTGTAGACGCCCTCATGCAGAGTTGGCACGGTTTCGCGAGTCTCTATGAGCCCGACTGTGATTCCGGGGCCCACGCTCTTGATCTCGATCTTGCGGTGAACCTTGAGTGACGGATTCAGCAGCGTCGTGACCTCGATTCCGAGATCAGTGACGACCGGAGAGCCGACCATTCCTGTGGAGGCCGAGATCTCGACAACCGAATCAGAGAACTCGGGCTCCGCGCCGACGATCTCGAGGCGTCCATCGACCCATCCCCATGTGAATCCGTAGGTCTCGGCCAGGCCGTTCATTGCCTCGGACGACGCACCCGAGAGGCTCAGTGGCCTGAGAATCGACGGAAGGTCTCCGATATCTTGCACGCGGAACCCGTCCGCGGGCTCCCCGAACGTCTTGGCCAGGTCGTCGAGCACTGTCCGCGCCGGCGTCCCCGCCGACCACTGCTGGGACACGGTTGACCCCTGGATCGCCTGCCACTCCTCGTTGGCGTAAATCGTCGTGATCCACTCCACGTTCTCATGCACAGAGAAGGCTCTGCGAAGCTGCCCGGAGAAGAGCGTGCGCAGCTTGTCTCCATATCCAGCGCGCAGTTCAATCTGAGTTCCTCGCTCCTCGATCTTCTCACGGCTTGACTGGCTGAGGTTGAACACCTCGACCTTGCAGGCGTTTTGGAGCCGCGATGTCAGCTGATTCTTGATGACCTCGAACCGAATTCGGAGGCCCGTCAAGTCGATCGCAGTGGCCCCGAGCCCGACGACAAGCCGTGCATTACGCAGATATTGCCGCAATTTCGGCCTCCGTCAGATGCACGATCTGGACTCGATCCTCGAGGTCGTTGCGCCCAGGGTCCTTGCCCGGCTCCTCGGCTGCGAACAGCACGATGCCACCGAGGCCGAAGTTGTGCGCGCGCAGGAGGTCGGTACCCATGACGAGGCGCTGCCCCTCCAGGATCGGCTCATCCTCTCGCTCGATCCCGAGCAGCCAGTCATCGGGTAGCGTCTGATACCTGAGGGTCAGTGTCACGGTCTCGCCCTCGAGATCGATCTGAAAGCTCTGGGATGGTTCGTCTGTCACCGGGATGATCGTCATCAGAGTGGCCCCGCTACCGATTCTACCCCGGTGAGCAGCGCCGATCGATTGTCCGGGACGGGCTGCGCGACCTTCTTGCCGCCGGCAGATGGAGGCACCGCGCCCTCCGCGTCTGGGGCCACGCTAGACGACTGGATCTGGGCCTCGGAGGTCTGCACGATCACCATCTCGTCGATGCGGGCCTCGAAGTTGAACATGTTGGCCGTGCGCGCCGTCTTCTCGGCCTTGAACGACACGAGTACCGCATTTTCGATCGTTAGGAAGCCTGTGAGGATGTCGAACGTCTCACGTTCGTTCCAGAGGTCGCGCAAGATCGCGTATGCAGACAGGCTCCGGGTCGCGGCGTCTGCATGCTGATAGTCCGTGTGGAACCAAAGCAGGGGTCGATCGCTCACGACGCCGCGCATCGAGTAGAGCCCGGGCCGCTGAATCAGGTGGTCGTTGATCTCTGCGCCCAGCTCGATCGGGAACGCGGTCTTGGTCGCCTCGTGCCCGATCTCCTCTTGGATCACGGCATCCAGCAACAGCCCGCCCTGCGACGCGCCTGGCCCGATCAATCGCTGAGTCCGCTTGTTGAACAGGGTGATGTTTCCGAATCCGATGTGTGGCATAGGCTATGTCCTCGGGGCCACGGTTACGCCCGAAAACTCGCCTCGGAAGAACTCCTGCAAGCTCTCGACCACGGCGATCCCGGTTGCGCGTGGATCTTTGGATCCGTCGATTCGGATCTGAACATCGGTGTTTGTGGTGCCCCCGGCTGCTGGCGCCTGTGTCCCGAAGCCAGACTGGCCCAGCAAGAAACTGCCAGTCTTGAGCAACAGGTTATTGAACAGCAGCTCGTCAAGCTGCCCCAGTTTATTCCCAAATCCTCGGAAAATCGCATTCAGCGCCGAACTCGACTTGACGAATTGGTCGGCCTTCTCGAGGCCCTTTCCAACCAGGCTCGGGTCACCCTTGCGAAACGCCAGAATATCATCTACGAGCAGCCCGAAGGTTACGACCAGGGCAGCGATTGCGAGATTCGCTGCGTTGGCCGCGATGAACATGGCGGCGAGCACGCCCCCGATGATCTTCGCCGGACCCGCGAGCTTCTCGAGATTCTGGATCCAGGTGTCGAGGTCGGAATCCACGAGTGCTTTGTTCGCCTTCACCCACTCGAGGAAACCATTGACAGCCTCAGTGAGTCGCGGAGCCAGGCGCAGGCCGATCTCATTTCCGAGGCCCTTGACGGCGGCCTTGGCTTTGACCACAGCCGTGAAATATGCCTCAGCGTTGTCGGCCTGCTCCTCGGTGAGGACGAATCCGAATTCGTCTAGCTCGGCGCCAAGCTTCTCGATGCCCTTCGAGCCCTGCGCCAGCAACAGTATCATCCGCTCCGAAACGCCGACCTGAGAGAGCAGATCTGCGCGCCGCGCCGGAGACTCTATCTTGCTCGTTGCATCGGCGACCTCTTTCAGCAGCTGGATCGAATCCTTGATCCGCCCGTCCTGGGTGGGCGAGATCCCCAAGAAACCGAAGATCTCGCCACCGCCTGCGCCTCGGGCTGCAGTGCTCGCCAGCCGATTCAGGCTCTGGAGCGTTGACTCGACGTCCGCGACCGACCCGCCCCAGAGCTCTGTGGCATGGACGAGGCGCTGAACTTCGTCGAATGAGGCTCCGACACGGTCTGCGAATCTTGCAGTTGTGGTCGTGGCGTTCGCAACCGAATCGATGAACACGCCTACTGCAGCGGCCGATGCCGTGGCCACCAGCGCGAACGTCTTCATGCTCGCCTTGGCGGCGTCAACCTGCTTGTTGAATTTCTTCAGGTCGTCGTCGTCGATCTCGTAGCCGAGTACCGTGACCAGTTCTTCGAGGATGCTCTTCGCCATCTAACTACTTCTTCTTGCGCTTTGCGCGCTCTGCCATGATGTACGCGACTCCAGACTTGAGATCCAGCGCCTCATGAAAGTCCGCAAGGTCATCGATCGAATACGTTCCGTCCTGCATCTCTCTCAGCTTGCACAGCTGCGGTTCGCACAGGATCGGAGCCCAAATGTAGTGCTCTATGTTGGGGGCGAGTCGCTCAAGCTGATCTGCTGGAATTTGGCCTTCGCGACTTCCGCCACCTTGCCGAGTCCGAATGCGCTGAAAAACCGGGCGTAGTTCACCTCCAAGACGAACGCGATCAGCGGATAGAGTCGCACCATGTCATCGCCTGCGAATTCCGATTCGAAGTCGATCGACGCTCCGTCTACGTGGACGTACTCAGGGCTGGTGAGCTTCTGCGTCCATTCGAGTAATTCGTCCGGCGGCATGTGGCTGGCGATCACATCGCCAATCGCGCTCAGGGCCTCTCCGACGATCTCCAGGCGCACGCCATCGGCGAGTCCAGATCGGGCCTCCTGCAACATCGGGCCGGCGAGTGTCGCTGCCAATTGCACGAGCTTCGCCTGGATCGGAATCGAAACCGAAGGCGGCATCTGGGTCACGGTGTATGTGCGACCTTGAATTACCTTCTGCTTGCTCTCGCAGCCCATTTATTCTCCTGCTATGCAGCGATGATCAGTTTCTCGGCCAGGAACGTCCACTCTCGGTCGTTGAGTCCAGTCCCTCTCGGCGAATCTGCCGGCTTCTGTATAACGCAGGCCGCCGCCACCGCAATCTGGAACAGGTTTCCTGCATCCTTCATGAGGAACGGAATCGATGGGATGGCGCCCCTGCTCATGAGCGCGAACTGCAACGAGAGAAAGGTATTCGATTGCGACGTCTGCTGCAGTCGAATGATGATCTCCCCGGACTCATCGGCGGACTGAGAGGCCACGCCATTGCCATCGGCGCCGATGTCGAGGGTGAAGATGTCGTTCCGGTGACCGATCTGTATCACATCGTCGCCCTCGGCGAATCCCGTGATCGGGATACCACCCATGATGAAGATGACATTCTTAAATGCGTAGGTATCCATGCAGGATTCTCCTTAGACTGTGACGGTGCCCGAGACCGTGACGAAGTGGATCGCACCGGCCAGTCTGGCGACGAACGATACTGCCGGAGAGATGCGTTGCGCGCGCTGAGAGGGCGGGATCGACAGAACGCTCGGCGCTGTGATCACGAACGCCGGAACCAGGTTCCCGTCTTCGTCAAAGTCCTCAGCGATGATCCCGGCAGCCGTGGCAATATCGAGCACGATCTTTACCGCATCCTCGATCTGTGCCACGCCGGAATCGGTCATCGGGATCTTGGTTGAGGTAGCGAAGAGCAGGCCGAATACCTGGAGCGCGATCTGTGTCTGCATGAAGTCAACGCTGTGAATCACATCGATAAATTCACCAACAGCGACCTTGCCCTCTTCGACGTGGTTGACGCCGCCTCGGGTGACATAGATCTCGGCATTCTTGCCCAACAGAGCGTTCCGCTCTGACGGCGTGGCGGTGATCGCGGTGATGCCCGGCAGTTGCTGGAATTTGAGTGTAATCGCCGAGTTGGGAATATTGTAATCGACGGTCAGGATACGAACGATCTCCGAGACCTCTGGATACGTGGTCCCGTCGTTGTTCCAGTGGGTGAACGTCCGGGTGTAGCCGGACGCCTTGTTGAGGAACGGCAGGTCGAGCACGGAAAGCGAGTCCTTCGCGATCAACGAATCGTCGAATGCGGCGAGCAGCTTCAAGCGGGCCTCTGCCCAGATAGACGCCGCGTCATAATTGGCGTTTGACTGCAGGTCCCGGGTCAGCGCCAGGCCGTACCAGTCGTCGTTCCGCTCTTCGATTGCGTCGAGTTCGCCCGTGAAGTCCGTGAAGATGTGCGCCTCGATGACCACGCTCACATTACTCTGCAAGTTGAGATAGGTGGTCCCGCTGATGTCGGTTCCGGTGGGAACTGCAATGGGCGTGAGCGGAAGCACATTGGTAATCGTGCCGGACGAGATCTTGAAACGACCGTCTTCGTTGACGCAAGTCGCCAGCGTGTAGCCACCCGTCGCAATCGCCCGGATCGCAGCCTGGATGGTCGCGGCGACCTCATCGATCGAGTTGTCCGAGCTGAAGTCCACGCCAGTGATGTCGTTCGCCACCGCATCGATCGAGATCTCGAACTCGCCATCGGTGACGGCCTGGAAAGCCGAGAGCGTGCCCACGGCACCGCCCTTGACATAGCCGGGAGCGTCCGCGGTGAGCACTCGGCCAATGGCGATCAGCGTCGGGCGAGGATTCTGGGAGAATGCGGCGAGAGCGGCGACCTGCTCCTCATCGGTGCTGGAGAAGTCAGCGGCAACGGCCTCCGGGCTCGAATAGAATCGCACCCGCTCGCCCTGGTCGATGACGTCCGTGGTCCCGGCGATCAGCAGGACACCGAATCCCTCCCGGGTCGGGAAGAGCGTCTCTCGCGTGATATTGACGGTGACAACATCGCTGATGGGAAATTCTGACATGGTCGATGCCTCCTACGGGACAGGAATTGTGTCGCCTGTTCCCGCGTTGATGATGTCCACTTGCTCGATCGAGAAGATTTCAGCAGTGATCTCTTCGCGTGCGATGAATTCCCAATCGGCCTGATGGCGAGACTCCGGCTCGTTCTTGACGATGTCGGAGAGATCTCGGAAGTCACTGACCCGAGAGAATCCGATGCCCGCAACCCAGAGAAGATCGTGCCATTTCGAGAGGCCCATTGACCCGCGTAGCCTGCCCATGTCCTCGCGCGTGTCCCTCCCTCCCAGGAGATTCATGGACAGCAACAGAACCGAGTTGGTATTCGAGAACTCGGTGACACTCTCCTCTGGGATCGGGGGATCGCCCTCGATCTCTTCGAAAGTCGTCTCGGGAAAGCCTGTCGGCGTGACAGCGAAAGTGATCGAGCAGGCGCCGCGGTCCGGTCGCGGGCCCATGCGCGAGATGTCGTCGAACACGACCTCTCGATCGGTCACGCCAGAGACCCAGTCGTTGAGCGCGTCGGTGATTGCAGAGCGGCTCATGCTGCAACCTCGCCGCCGATGAATTTTCGGAACCCCTGGCCGCTCCAATCGGCTGCGGATATGATCTTGAATCTGCGGATTCGGCCTCGGATGAAGTGATCCACGAGATCGGCCTCGAGGCCCTGGATGTCGTCTGCGGTCTTGAGTTCGGTCTGCGTGAAGATCGTAATCGCGCTCTCAATGCTCTCACCGCCCGGGATGCGCTTGATCTCGGCTGGCTTTGAGGGCTGGACGTGCGCTCTGAAGTCGCTGCCCAGAAGCTCTCCGGCCGGGTCTCGAAACCCACCCGTGCGCCCTGCGACAGAAGGACGCTGAAGCTTCAGCGTCGATTGCGGGAGAGTGCGGATTACGCGCGCGAGGCTGAATCCGCTCACTTGAGCACCTCCCAGGTCAGCGATTGCTTCAGGTGCCCGGTGTCTACGAGTGGAAGCGCATCGATCATCGCGCGCATATCGTCACGGGCGACAAGGCCGAGGCGACCAAGGAAGCGGTCTGAAGTCAATCGCTTCTTCTGGATATCGAGCAGGCCGCGCTTGATCGCCTTCTTGTATTTCGCGAGATTCATGCGGATGGAGCTGCGCATCCACGAGCGCTCGGGCAGGAACTTCGTGCCGAACTCATGCCAGAATCCGACGTTGATGACGCTCTCTCCCGTCGCCGGGTAGTCGTTCGATCCCTGCGGCAATCCGACCTTGACGCCATGATCACCCTTGAGCTTGGTCATGTGATCGAGTTCGCGACGCACCGTGCGAGAGATCCGAGATTTGACGCGGGTCTTAGACAACGCGCACCCCCGTTCCGATGCGTCTGGCCAGTTCCATGTAATCCACGCCCGGCTGCGTCGTGTAGTAGTGCATCGACTCGGGGGCAATGCCCTCGGGCGGCGAGACAAGGAACGTGCCGGAGACGCCATCAGCCGAATAGGCCGACAGGATCTGTTGCGCGTTGTTGTCACCGGACTGGGACTCGGCATGCAGCAGCATCTTGTGGGCGGTGAGAGCGACGATTGCTCGCTCGCGAAGGTCCCCGAATTGCTGCTCAGATACGTCTTCCTCGGCCTCAAGGATGGTGCAGGCAAGGAGTGTCGCGAGGGTAATGTCGTCGAAGTCGATGACGTAGGGATACCGCTTCTGAACGGCGACAGGATCAACATTGCTCGGTTCTGACACGCTGCCCCCTTTCACCTTGGGTCGCGGGGCAGCCTGTCCGCCGACTCCTGACTACCTCGCGGCTAGCCTTCCTTCGTGGCCTTCTCGGTTTTCTTTGCCGATCCCCTGCCCTTCGGCTCCGGCTCCGTTATCGCGCCCTTCGTCTCGACGAGCTCTCCCGTATCGAACCAGGCTTGCACCACAAGACCGGCCGGCCCTCGATCCTTGTGCTTGGCCACATCGATGAGATCCTTGTCCACATCGACGGTCTGGCCCGGAGCGATCGTGATCTTGCGAGGCTGGCCCGGCTTCTCCTTGCCATCCTCCGTCTCAATTGTCGTCCCAACACAAATCGTTCGAGCGCTCTTCGCGTTGCACCTGATTCTCACTGACATATCTCCTTGTGGACCGTGGCCGTTAAAGCCCGTCTACGAAGCGCGCGGCGCCCGGATACCGGACTGCGGTGCCCGATACCCGGAACTGCCCGGGGACGAGAACATTGAGCCCAACCGGCTGCGGGGCGATGAACTGCAGCGGCATCGGAAAAAAGAATTCCAAATTCCGGCGATTCTTCTCGTAAACGACCATGCGATCTGTCGAGCCGGCGCCGATCCCCTCGAGTTCGGCCAACGGCATGATGTTGAGCGGCTGCTTCGTCCTCGCGTAGTAGACATTGCTCGTGTTGAGAACGTCCAGCAGGCTGCGGTTGTGCTCGGTTCCGACAAGAGTCGTGCTGAGCAGCGCGAACTGCGCGGGTGGGATGGCCACGGTGTCGGGCAGGTGCACGGTTGCCGACTCGTCCCATACCTCGGTGAGGCCAAAGTTGACATCGGCGATGATCTGGTCAGCGGTCGCGGTGGACCACGTTCCGGTCGGAGCGCTCGCCGCCGGAATACCTGCGTTGTTCAGGAATCCAGGCAGATTGTGATCCGCATCACCCAAGAAGGCGATATTCTGCGCGAACTCCTCGACACCACGCCGCACCGAATTGGCTCTCTCCTGATCGAGTGGGATGCCCATGAACTGGGCCTCGGCAAGCTCTTGCAGCGCGTAACGGAAGCCGAGCCCCGCGTGCTCGACCGGCATGGTGGTCCGGTCTCGCGAGATGTCGGCCAGGGGCATATCGTCGGCTCCAACGGCCATGAAGCGAGCCGCCATGCGTCGATCCATGGACTGGTAGGTGATCGCGTTCGCGAACGGACCTGCGGCGGTCGAGACCGGAATCATCTGGGGGTAGACGATCTCCCGATACAAGACCTTGTAGACCTCGGGCTCGATGAACTCCAACTGACGCCGGAGAAAGTCCAGGCCGTCGTCCATGCAATAGTCGTCCATCGTGGTAAATCGACGCATCGTGCTGTCTCCCTCTTGCCCGAGCGGTGCCCTGGCGGTTGATCTGTCCCTACGCGACTGCCGACGGGATGCGAATCCGAACGATGTCTCCGATAACACCAGCATCGAGGAAGGTCGCCCCGACGATGGCGGTACCGCCCGTGGCATCCATGCGGAACAGGCCGCCGACATCCTCGAGAAATACCGGGTCATCGATCGCAACCGTGTCATTGAGCTCGACGAAGATCGTGCCTCGGGTGAGCAGTGGCGCCTCGTTGCCATCCTGGATCTCGAGGATGCCTGTAGCCGCGTCCTCGAGCTGGTGGAGGTTTCGGACCACGACGCCGCGGAAGGTGCCACCCGCAGTCGGCACCTTGACGCCACGACTGTTGGCGGTACCACGAACGACCCCGATGCCGACCGGGATATCGCCCTCGGCGACCCCGGACATCACAGTCGCGTCGTTCTCGTCCGCAATCTGGCCCTTGAAGCCGGCTTCGTGGGTCTCGGTGTAGTCTGTTGCTGCCTGAACGACCATTGTCTCTCTCCCTGCTCGCTTCTCTCAGTGCCAGGACGAATCGACCTGGTGTGATTGTGCTTACGCTGAGGCCACTTCCTTCGGCTTCCAGGCGTCCTGCAGATTGGTGACGTACCCGGCCCGGGCATTCTTGCGCGCGTCGAGATCGGCATCGGTCACGGCCGGGCCCATGAGGTTGCGCTCGGCAAATCGGCGGGCTTCACCGCCACCCTCAGCGAGCTGGTCGAAGCGAGCGAGGTTGTAGTCGTCGCTGCGATCCTTCACGTTTGCGCAGAGCTTCTCGACAACCTCTTTGCGAATCGCCTCGTTGCTCTTGCCGGAGGTGTCGATATCCGATACGAGCCGGCGCGCGGTGTCAAGCACCGTGGCCCGGGCGTCGGCGCGTTCGTCGAGCTGGTCGGTCGTGGGGATCTGCTCGAGTGCGGTGTCGAGCTTCGCCTTGAGCGTCTCGACCTCTGTCGCGAGTGCCGAATCCGAGACCTTCTTGGGATTGAGATCGGGATTCTCGCGCTTGTTCCTCTTCTCGATCTCGATGTCCTTGGCTTCCTTCTCTTTCTTCTTCTTCTCGGACTCTTCCTCGGCGTCCGTGGCGAGCTTCAGCGCGGCCTCGGTGTCCTTCTGGGACTTCCTGAGCGCATCGGCAACCGCCTGATCGACCTCGTATTCCTTGCCGTCGAGAGTGAGTTTCACGGTTCCGTCTCCTTTATCTGCGATCGATACGCGCGCGCCGCCCCGTCCTCGGGCGACGATCGCGATGTGATTTCCCAAGATATTTCGCTGGATTGCGTCGAAGTGTTCGCCGGCCGGGGTCGTTCCGGCCCCGATCTCGATGTCCGTGTGGTAGCCGTTGCTGAGCTGGGTCTTCCCACCCTCGATATCGGCGATGGCTTTCCTGTTTGTAATCAGGAGCTTGCCGCGCATGAGGTCGCCCTCGCGGACCACATCCTCATCGGACATGCCGACCGAGAGGGAGTCCACGTTGTCGAGGGTGACGACCCCATCGCCTCTGGGGTGCTCGTTCGTCACAGGGACGCGGCCGAAGCTGGCCATCGAGGCGTCGGAGAAAACCTCGTCCTCTGGGCGGTAGACCTTTACGATGTCGTCGGGATCGCGATCGGTGATCCCGATCTGCTTGGCTCGGTAGTCGTGGATCCCGGCCCGAGAGAAGGCAGCGGGGACCAGCAGAAACCCCTGCGCGGTCTTGCTGCGCTTAGATACCGGGATGATGTCGTGGACCAGCATGCCGGCGACCGTACCGCACGGTCTCGCGGGTGGGCATTTCTGGTCGGGTCAGGGGATGGCCCCCTCGGATGGGGGTCCGAGAGGGCCGGGTGGGGGATGTGGCGATGGGATGGAGTGTGTCAGATTCTAGTGGGGGACGCCATCCCTGGATATGTCGTGGCGTCGGCTCGCCAGACAACCCTATGCAGCAAGCGCGCCGCCTCCACGAACTCTATGCCCGCGGCTACGAGCGCTGCCGAGAACGCCGGGATATTG
Source organism: Nannocystaceae bacterium (assembly GCA_036479215.1). Classification (GTDB taxonomy): domain Bacteria; phylum Myxococcota_A; class Polyangia; order Nannocystales; family Nannocystaceae; genus FL481. Next base: position 25,440 of record JAZGFE010000061.1, read on the forward strand.
CGGGCGATGCCCAGGGCCCAATTACAGTCGTCTGCGGAACCAGAGATCGATCCCGAGATCACAAGCGCGCCCTCGCAGTGAATGAAGCTGCGCCGAACGGCCTCACCATCGCCCCGACCCATCATGACAACAGTGTAGATATTGCCGCAATGATTGACGGCAGCGACGATCGCAGGCTCGATGCATGGGGTCAGTGAGTATGCCTCAGACCTAGCCCCAAGAAGATCCACCGCCCTGGCGTGCGCGGCCTCGATCTCTGCTCGCAACTCCGGGGCAATCGGCTCCTCTCCGTCCACGTGGAGAATCAGTCCTGGATCGGGGTCAGTCATCTTGCTCCTGCCTTTTCTCAGTGGCCAGCGCGAGGTCGCGGAACCAATCCGAATCCTCGAGAGGCTCCTTTATGCCGTCGTGATGGTCGAGATCCTCGACGGTGTCTGGGTGGTGATGACGCTCAACGATCGAACGATCGGCACGGCGGGATCCATCGATCCGCTCGGGCCCGATGTCCGCCATGATCGCCGCAGCCAGTTCACGCGCTTCGTCCGGGGTCGTCTCATCTCCTCTCCCGTGTCGAAGTACTCGCGCGGCCAGATCCTCGCGGGTGGAACCCTCCGGCATGTGCCAGGCTGAGACCCATCGCTCGACTGTCTCGTCACTGACCTGTGACACGAGCGAGTGCATGTAGGCGGGGGTGCCGTTGGTGACATCTTGGTGAGGAGAGTCGAAGATGCCAAGCTGCCGCAGCGAACTGAGATAGGCGCGCCCAATCTGGTACTGATGTTCCTCGATGTTGGGCGCCCCGCTTGCCTCGTCACATAGCAAATTCCCGTGTTCATCGACAATGTAGTCTGGCGGGCGCGAGCCTTCGTCTACGCATCGACAATTCAACTCCACATGCCTGTCAGGGATGGTGACGATCTCGCTGGAAGCGATCTGGAGGTTGCGAACCCCCCAACCAACATCATTTGGCGTTTCGACCGCCGGCGCCCCTTCTGCCACCTCAATCGCAGCTGGGCTGCTGGGGACTCCCAACTCATGAGAATCGCCAAGGTCGGGACCTCGGATTGAGACTGCGAACAATCCATCTCCCATGTCAATCACAGTCGGGCGGATATTGAGTCCCGTTGCGATCTGTCTCAATAAGATTGCCATATCATTCTCGCCGTCATCGCGGAGACTCATTTCGGCACCTGCCTGCGGAGCTTGTTGAGGAGATTCGCGATCGCCGAGTGGTGAGATCTGCCTTTACCGCGCCTAGCATATTGCCTCGGCTGCGGATTGTGCTCCCGCTCGATCGATCGGCGAATCGTTCTACTCATGCTTGACATTGCCTATCCTCCAAGTAATCCAATGACCTGATCTTCGAGCCGCTCAATCCTCTCCCCCTGCTCGAATACGATGTGGAGGAGGGGGACGATTGCGCAAGCGTAGAGGTTCTCGAGTGGCAGCGGATGGTGCTCAATGGAGATCGTCAGCCGATCGACCTGGTTTCGAAACTCTCGCACAAATTCATCGCGCTTTTCACAATCCATATTCTCCCCTTAAAATGGCCCACCCCGAGCCTCTCACCACCCGGGGCGGGCACACGGCTATTTGCCGCTTCCTGGCGCCGCAAGCGGGGAGGAACCAACTCTTCCACCCGTTGCGTTCAGTCGTTCGTAGTACCGCAGCCACTTGCGGGCCATGTCGCTCAGGCTGCCTACCTGCTCATCGACGAGGATGCCGGATACCTCCTTGGCGACGGCAGAGGCAACGGTGTCGTCCATCTCCCACACGCCGAAGCGGTCGAGATTAAGATCTCGCTCGGGATTGATTCCCATGCCTTGGATTATACATCGACAACTCATCTGTCTCCCGCCTTCATCCTTGCGATGGCGTCGTCAATTGCAAGCCTGGGTGTGCACCCTTCGCCCAGCATGTTGCCGATGTCATCGCATGGTATGATCCCCCACGCGACGCCTTCTCCGCTAACCCAACAACCCTCAGCGATGAGAAAGTCTAGGCGCTCGGTGTCGGTCACAATCGACTCGCATTGCTCTACCGTTAAGATGACGTCGGGCATTTCACTCATGGCTCCGTGGCCTCGTGCTCGCTCTCCCGGTCCCGGTACCGACAAGCCTCTACGATAGTGAAGCTTTGGATGACCATCCGAGTAACGCGAGAGGTGAGTATCGACTGCACCCGATCCCGCTCAAGTACTCTGACGACCTCGTTAATTATAACCGCTGCTTGCAGTGCGAAATCATTGCGCCCGTGCGCGTAGGCAACCTCACACTTCGCGTCTGCATCGATCTTCGACCACTCGCGCCGCGCAATGACAAGACAAGCGCCGGCGATGACACCAATGAAACCGCTCAACAACGAGATAATGGCCGTCAGGACGACGTCGGACATTCCATCACCTTGTTGATATGACGCCAATAAAAATGAACCGTGCCGTGCGAATTCAAATACTGCCAACCGGCGGGGATCGTGGAGCCCCCGCCGATCACCGTCACCATCGCGCGGAAGCGAAGAGCGGAGGCTTGAGGCTCTCCCACCTTCGATCCAGTCCGCTCACATGTGACCACGATCGTCAGCCCCTCCTCTGACGACCCCTGGATGCGGGCGTTGACTGGTCGGAACGAAGACGAGTCCTCGATCGTTACGCTCCGACCCGCTGGGCCGAGCAGGAGTGCGCACTCTGAAAGCGTCCGTACCATGTCGTCCATGGATGTCAATGCCCCGCCGATCTGTAGCGCGCAGTCGCCATCGCCTCGAGCCCGAGCGTCGGTTCATGCTTGACGACCTGCAGACTCTCGATCACGTCGGCCGTGTCGAGCAGTGACCGCGCGATGGAGCCTATCTCCCTCGGTGGCGCTGTCGGCATCCTGAACGATTGGCACCTGAGCATGTCCGCCATGTCCGCCAGGAGCTGATCCTGGGATATCTGGCGGGGTTCCTCTACTCCCGGCTCCGGCACCTTCCGAATGATTCTTCCCCAGCTCCAGTGTCTCAGCCTCATTTCCTTCCCTCCCCTATTGACCATCAGCGCGCATCGTATACGCTGTCGGCGCAACGGTCAACCACGAATTAGAAAAGGACGGGCGATGAAAGAGAAAAATACGGCACAGGATTTGCTAGCGGATGGGGCGATGACAATCTCGGAGGCTGTGAAATGGTCTGGCGTAGGTCGCACTCGCCTCTATGCAGCGATGAACGATGGACGGCTGCCATATGTCCAGAGCGGAACGCGTCGATTGATCCCGAGAAAGGCGCTTCGATCGTTCTTGGTGGCGGGTCTCATCAATGACTGAGGACGGGTGGATTGCGATCAAGGATGAAAAGCCGCCGGATCAAACTGCCGTGTGGGTCCACCACGCGGGCGGGCGCATCGAGACTGCTTGGCACGAGGAATCATTCCGCGAAGAAGGAGATCAGGACATCACCCACTGGCGCCCCCTGACCAAGCCCGAGCCGCCGGAGTTGCCAACTCATTATCCATTTTCAGCCATAACCTGGATCGCCGGAGCCAAAGACGCCGACTATGAGCCTATGACTGTGCCGCTGAAGCCGCCCGCGCCGGCGGTGGGCAAGCGGGATGAGGCGATTCGGGAGGTCATTGGCTTTGCACTAGAGGCGATGCACGCACAGGATCCCATGAGCAGAGTTATTGAGGATGGGAAGTCTGATCATGCCGGCATGGTAGCCTCAGCACTGCTATCCCGAATTAACAAGATCCTCGCCGAGCACGAGCACGATCCCGAATCCGAGCCCAAGCTGCCCTTCACCCCAAAACACTTCTCTGCAATGCTGTGGGAGACCAACTCGGGAAGCATTGACAAGGATGGTAACGTGGTGTTCAGGGTCAACAGAAGCAAAATCCCGGATCGATTCGAGGGGCAAGAGATCCTCATAGAGATCGTTGAAGAAGAACCCGGGCCCGAGCACGAGTGCCACGAGGAATCAAGGCCGGGGGACGAGCAGCCCCTGATCAGTTGCCCGACATGCGAGGGGATCGTGCGAGCGTCAATCTCCAGGCACCGTTGGGGCGCGGCGTTTCCACTTCCTGGTGTTGTCAGCTGTCGCAAGTGTGGCTGCAACATCAAGGCCCTCTTCGACCTGCGGCTGGGGCAGGAAGGGGTGAAGTGATGTTTCCGACTTCTCTTCGCGAGGCAGTTGCATTCTACTTGATGCAGGAGCAGTTAGGGCGTTCGGTGCTGAGCCTCACCTACCATTCAAGCCTTGAAACTTCTGGTGCGTGGAGCGTCGTGTACATGCTCCCTGGTACAATCCGCAGTGTCAAGATCAGTGGTTCCATCTCTATCTAAGGAGAGTTACAATGCTCCCAACATCTCTATACGAGGCTGCTCGCCTCTACCACGCGCGCATGCGGGCTGGAGAAGAGATCCTCAGCTTGACATGCTGCGAGGGGTGGTGGTCGATCACCACTAGTCGTATCGTGGATCTCATCGTAGAGACAGTCCCCCCGTCTCTTCTTCGCTAGAAGCCTGGTACGATAAGGCAGGAGGCTACACCGATGAATCGAAGAACCATCCTTAAGGCCATCGCAGCCGTTGTCTCGGCCCCGGCTGGCGCAATGGCAACAACGCACGAGGCTTCATCCTCGCAGCCATTGGTCGCCGTCGATCCGCCGTCACCGCAAGTATTCGGTGAGGCGCTGGATGAGTTCGGCTTCGAAGGCCCATCGGAAGAGTGGCTCGCGAAGAACCTGAATACCATCCATGAGGAAGTCTACGCCTTACTCCTTACCAATGCGTCCTCGGGGAAGGGGGCGCGAGACTCCGCCCCCATCAAAAACCCGGGATAATACCCTCGGCGGTGCAGCGGCACTGCACATCGCCACCGGGGTTAACCGGCTCGCCGTTCACCACGCTCAGAACCTTCGGATCATCGAAGCGGAACTTGATCCCATGCGCTGCCCGGTGCCGCGTCCGCGTCCGCCCATCCCCTGCCCTGCCACCCGTCGCCCGCCAGATGTACTCCTCGATTCCCAGCGCGATGTTGCGTTCTTCGTTTACCGCTGAGTTGAGCTTCGCCACCTGGTCTCGTGCGATGAGCTTGGCGCGGGACTCCGTGCTCTCGCCGATCTCGAGGATGGACGCGCGCAGTGACTTCGCATCAGTCCGGCCCGTGAGAGTGTTTTGGAATACCAGCTTCTCGATCTTCGCGAAGTACTCGGCCGGGATGGACTCGATGAGATTGACATTGACCTTCGTGGTTGCCCGCAGCGTAGACTCGAGGCCTTCGGACTGGATGAGGCCCCGGGCATCAATGCCCACCTTCCGCTGCAGCTCCCGCATGTAGCGGATCTCGTGGGCGCGGTTGACCGTTCCGACCATGCGCTCAGCGCGGGACGTCGCAAACTCTTCGAGGTCTTCGAACTGCTGCCGGATGCCGCGGAACGCAGCGTCGAGCTCGTCTTCGAACTCATCTTTCAGGAACTCGGGCTCGAGGCTCTCGAGTAGCGGGAACAGGATTCGCTCGACGCGCTCTGTGATGAGGTCCACCAGGGACAGGAGCTCGCGCCTGTACGCAACCTCGTCGGTGGGGCGGCGCGGGATTGGGCGCAGTGTCTTTGGCCGACTACTACGGCGGGGGCGAACGCTGCGGCGATTGAATCCACCCGGCTGCCGAGCCTCGATGATCTTGGCGATCTCGACGGGCACGATCAGGCCTCAGCGGGGTCGCCGCCCGTTGGGTCTGCGCCGCCGAAGCCCCCGAACGCGCCGAGCGCTCCCAGGTCATCATCGGCGCCCTCGCCATACTCTGACTCCACGGCCTCCAGCGCTGTCGAGTCCTCTGCGCGCAATGTCGGGTAGATCCCCTCTTCGATCACTCGATCGGCGATGTGGTGCTCCAGCACGATGCCCATGTCGAGATAGGCCTGGTCGCGTTGGGCGTCCTGGAGCTGGGTCGCCGCTCGCTCGGTGTCGCTCTGCTGCCACAGGCTCTGGAACTCGGACTGGAAATCCTCCGGCGCGTTGCCGAGCACCGATCGCAGCATCACCTGGTCGAGCACCTTCAGGACGGGTTCGATGTCATTGCACTGAATCGCCCGCACCCGGTCGTAGTACTTGCGGGTGTCTTCCTCGCCCGTGGCGTTCATGCCCGGGGTGCTGGTCCCGAGCAAGCGAGTCACAGGGATGCCCGACGCAGCAGCCACGACCTGGAGGAACTGGGAGAGCAGGCCGGCGAGGCCCTGGGAGAGGGCCCCAGTTTTCTGCTCGTAGTCCTCTTTCGTGTCCATCAGCAGGGCGTTCCACAGCGACTTCGACATGTTGCCGAGGCGCAGGCGCTCCATCACCTGCTGGGTGCCTTCCTTGGTTCGTAGCCTGTCGAACAGGTCCGGGAGCTTGAAGACATCGACCTTCGCCTCGGTGATGAGCTTGGCGATGCCGTTCTGGGCGATGCCCGCGTGTTCGATCGACTCCTTCACGCGCTCGAGCACACTCGCGCCCCAGAAGTGAGACCGGATCGCCAGGTGATAGGGCAGCGCCGTGCCGTAGAAAAACAGGATCCGGGAACGGTGCACCGGGTCATTGCCGCCGTAGGCCGTGTAGATCTCGGGGCGGCCCCAGTCGGCCCTGAGCGGATTCACGAAATTGACCTGCATCGGGATCAGATGCCAGCGATCGATCAAGCTGAGCCACTTGAGGGCCCCCGGGCGGACGCGCTCGACGTCCAGCGGCTCGTGCATCTGCCCCGTGCCGTCGATGCCCATGATAATCCCGGCGCCGCCGTAGAGCCGCGCCCACTTCATGGCCTGGGCCACGATCTGAGAGACCTGGAATTCCTTCTCGGCCTCCTGGAACGTGACCAGGGCATCGCCTTCGAGGCCCGAGACCTCCCGCCACTGCCGCACCGCGTCGTCGGGGATCGTGTCCACGACAGCCGCGCCGAGCCAGTCGTTCAGGTAGAGGGCGTCGGCCTCGTGGAGCGAGATCCTATCGGAGAGGATGTGCTGGGAAGCGGTGAGGGGGTCCCGGTTGCCGCCCATGCCGATCGTGAGATTGATCAGCGCGTCGGTGTTGAGCGGAACCACGTTCGGGCCATCGGATACGAGGGTAGGGCTCGCCATCCTGCGAGACTAGCCGGGGTGGCATGGGGTGGGCATTTCAGCCGCCGATGCGGAAAACCTTGCGCAGCGACTTCCAAAAACCCTTGGCGTCTCTCTCGCCAGCGGCGATTACCACGGCGGAGCACTCTCGATTGAGGATTCGATCACCCGCCCTGATCGGGTGCTCGTAGTCCGAGTGAGGTTTCCAGTTGTGGGGGTTGCGATTGAGCCATTCTGCTGACGGCGGCTTGAGCCGGCCCGCGATGCAGAGGTCGTCGAACACGGCGCCGCCCTTGGTCCCAGCGCAGCCAACTACTAGTGGAAACACAAGCATGACAATGACCAATCTCATTTCGCCTCCCAATCCGAAATCACGTTGCAATAGACGACCGTTGACACGCACCCGCCAGCGGCGTTGCATGTGAACGTATTACAGCCGTCGGAAAAGGTAAAGCCATCATCATCCGTGGACTCGAGAACGACTGCCCTGGCCGGCGGATCGGTGCTCAGAGCGAGCGGAGAGACTGCACTCGTACAGCCCAGTGCCAGCGACGAGATTGCAATCAGTATCGCTCTCGCGGACTTCATGCGCTCACTCCACAAAAAACGGGCCCCGCCGCAGGATATCGATGCAACGGCGAGGCCCGAAAACCCCCCGGTTTATTGCAACCCATGTGGGAGCGGAGATACCACAGCCGGGCGGCGAGTCAATCCCCGATTTCTGCCTGATCCCACTGGCAGCAAGAGCACAGCCCCCGATCTTCCTCCTCGGGTTCCAGGAGGTCGCCACAGCCTGGGCAACGGCGAATCTGGGAAAATGATGCATTGATTGGTTCATCAATACATCGCGATGGGATTAATCGCACCATTCCTGCCTCTGGCCTTCGGCACTCGCGCTCCTGTGGATGATGGGGCGAAAACCCAGCGTGACTACAGAATGGCCGCGTCTCCGCTCCGCTCTCTTCCGCCCTGGCTCTCGTGCCTGCGTCCGACTCCGTTCTCGACTCGATTTCTTCGGCAGGGGCTACTGACCAGGGCTCAGACGAGCCACGCTGGGGCGCGGCCACATTAGCCCATCCATCACGACAGCGCCCCCGCATACAGATCCACCCCCTTGGTGAGCATCGTGGCAATCGCATCGAGCGTCGGGTCGATCTGGTCGTCGTGCTTGTGGGACATTTCCCTCGTGAAGCGGCTGAACTCGAGCTTGTAGTCTGCGAGCCACGGCGATCTCTCCGGCAGCACCACGTTGCCGATCTCGATCTGAGGGGCGCCGTCATCGGCCCGGATCACCTTGTCGATGTTGCGCTGGATGCCCTCGACGGGGATGGCGCCGCTGCTGCCTCCCGGGTCATGCTCCCGGCTGGCGAGCTGCTGGATGAGGCCAGTCCCACTCACCTTGTCCTCGACGTAGATCTTTCGGGTGATCTCGTGATCCTTGCCGGCCGGGCTCCACTTGTCCCAGAACGCCGTGGCCTGCTTCAGGAGCTCGGGCGCCTCCCACTTGCCCCGGATCTGATCGAGGAGGTAGATCCGGCCATCGACGCCCATGCCCCAGCACTGGAAGACGCTGTAGTCGCTGCTCTCCTTGGTCTTCTGGGCCGTGTCGGCGAAGATGAGGCGGTAGACGATTCGGGGCTTGACGTCGGTGTAGTATTGCCACCAGCCATCCTTAAACACCTCCCCGCCTTCGCTGCTCGGGTCCTGCTGGTAGAGGGCGTTGAAGATGTACTCGCCTGAGATTTCCCGGATCTCATTGAGCGCGGGCAGCGGATATCGATGGGGGCAAAGCGCCTCGCCCTCATTCCGGAACTCCTCGTCCTCGTTCGCGATCGCCGGATACTTGATGATCCGCCACGGTCTGCCGAGACCCTTATCGGCGCGCTCGAGCAGGCGCGCGGCCAGATCATCATCATGCCATCGGGTGTGCATGAGCATGACACCGCTGCCGGGCTGCACGCGCAGAAGGCCTACCGCGGCGTACCAGTCCCAGACGTCGCGGCGCACGGCGGGGGATCGGGCGTCACGCAAGTCCTTGAATGGATCGTCGATGATGAGTGGATCTGCCCCGAAGCCACTGAGCCCCTGCCCGACGCCGCGGGCCCGGTAGACGCCCCGCTCGCCCGCTATCTCCCACTCCTCGTCGGTGCGTTTGCCTTCGAGGCTGCCCTTTGCGGGGATCCGGATGTCCGGGAAGACCCGCTGGTATTCCTCCGAGTCGATGATCGCCATGACCTGGCGAGACATCCACTTCGCGAGCACGTCTCCGTATGATGCTCCGACGGGGCGCAGGTGAGGGTACTTGCCGAGCGCCCACGCGGGCATCAGCTGCGAGACGGTGAGGCTCTTCCCGTGCTGCGGGGGCGCGAAGACCATATAGCGGGGCGACTCACCCGCGATGCACCCCTCGATGAACTCCTGGCAGATATTGGCGAGCATGGTCCCGAACGGGTTGACGATGTATTCGGAGCCACCGGACGGGGGCGTGATGTAGGAGGCGAAGTGCCTCAGGTGGCGGCGGGACATCTCCCGCTCGTCGAAGTCGTCCGACATCGAATCGATGCAGGCCTCATTCGGTGCGGCCATGGGCAATCTTCTTGCGCAGCTTTCTGTGCAGCTCCAGCTCCTCATCAGAGAGCCCGGAGAGGTCGGGTATCTGAGGAGCGATGGTCAGTGGGTTATCCGCCCCGCCCACAGGCTTGAACATGCCGAGGTGTTTTCCAATCAGCTCCAGGTTCGCGCGCTTGTCCGCGAGCTTGATCTTGGTACGCGTGGTGAGCTCGCCGATCGTGTCGGTCGTCAGCTCGGTCACTGCGGCGAACTGATCGCGATCGATATTCGATAGGTCAAGAGCGGCCATGCCTTTCTCGTTCACACTGGCGAAGTCCTCCATGTTCGAGAAGCCGAGCTTGACGAGTTCTCTGAGTACCTGATCTGCGGTGATCTCCACACGTTCTGAGCGAGCCTTCAACCCTTCTGCGATCGCCTCGGAAACAATAACTTTTGAGACCAATCGTGCACTGTGTGGTTGTGCCGTCTTCTCTGAATATCCCGCCCGGATCGCCGCCTGCGTCGCATTGAGGTCGACAAGGTATTCCTTAACAAAAGCAGCCTGTTTCGGCGTCAGCCCCCTCTTTTTCCCCCGCTTGGTCGACTTCGATCGTGCCGCCATCCCAATTCCCTACCTAATTACCGTGTTATTCAATTCAATTCCCTACCTGCCAGCGGGGTTGAATTCGTCCACCCGGATCTGATATGCCCTAGGCACGCGGGCTTGGTTCAAGTGCACCGGGGCTACCCCCCTTCACTTTCACCCGACTCATCTCCAGTCTCGCTGTTGTCGCATGCCGGGCAATGACCAAACCCGTGCCCGCATTGAATGGCAGCGGGCGCCCCATCGGGCTGAAACCACGAGCCGCAGCCATCTTGCAGGTCTTTGATCTCAGCATGCAGCTCGCTTATCTGCACCTTAAGATCGAATATCTTCAGTTTCTTCGCTTCGTTCATCACAATCTCCTTCCCGGGCGGACCTTGCCCCACGCCAGACATCCTGCCTTGGCGATCCCGAATCCTGCAAGCCATGCGCAAAATAGCGACAGCACCCAGACGATAATCTCTTCGATCACGTCTCATCTCCCCCCGTCATGTCCCGTACAACCTGCGATACTCTCGCAGCAGTCTTCGGCGATGTGCGGTGCTTGCCTCCCACCTCGCCAATGAGCGCCCTCTGCGCCGTCTGTCTTGAGACTCCCGCCACGCTCGATACCGATGAGACCGAGATCCCCATGAGCCGGCGTAGGCCGTCGAGCGGCGACTGATCATCGCCAGGCCTGAGATTGTATCTCGATCGCGCGGGCGCGCATGGACGCGGATCCGACTGATGCCCCTGCCACGACGTCCCGCAGGCGCAGACCAGGCTCTCTCCGAACTCGTGGCCCATCGGCAATATGGGTGTTCCCACTCACTGCCCCCGAAGAGGTGAGCGAGAATACTACAAAAGCTGGGCGTTTTGTCCATTTGGGTCATTCTGGGGGCTTGCCTCTGGAGACGACTCTCCTCAGTTCGTCCAGCCTGGCCTCGACAATCTGCAACTTTTGCTCCAGTCCGTCCCTCGTCTCCGTGATGTAGTCGGCGGAGCCCTTCAGTGTTGCGATTTCACCTCTTGCCTCCGAGGCTTGCTCATCACGGGCTCGTATAATCGATCTGAGTTCCTGGGCTTCCAAACGCCCGCTCACCAGGTCATCGTCCTGCCGCTTTAGCAGCGCCTCAAGCTCCGCTCTGGTTCGCTTCTTCGCCATCGCCCATCCTCCTTTGGCCTTCCAATCCAATGTCCCAGCCATTACGGATACAGTACCTACAGAATGAGAATCCCCCGAGTAGTCCGGCAATCAACATGAGCATGAGACTTATCATGGCCCCAACTCCCCCGGCAGCGCCTCGGAGCAGACCTCCGCGCACGCGATCAGCTCTTCAAGCTGCTGCCAATTCGAACGCTCAGTGTGGAACTTGTAAGTCAATTCCATTACTTGAGCACCATGGCGAAAGACGAGCCCCGGCTCTGTAGTCACCGCAATATTCGGGTTCCAAATGATCTGCGGCCCTGTTTCAACTGCCTCACCACTGACCAGGGTCTGTGCTTCGTCCGCCCGGGGATCTGTTATCTCCACTCCATTCCAAGTGAGCGTTTCGGCATCCGAGTTCCAGGTCATGTCCGGGCCTGTTTCAATCGCTTCACCGCCACTGAACAGCACCTGTTCTTCAGTCGCTTCGACCACACCCGAGCCCACGCCCCTCACTCTGGCGACGAACGTCGCCCACTCGCCCCGGCAGTCCTTTGCTGGCTGAATGCCATTTGCCTTGTCCTCGGTATATTTCAGCGCGCACGCACGCCACTCACTAGCGTCGCCGCAGCCTCCGGCCTCTTCGCTGCATAGCTGCCACCCCTCAAACTTATCGAAATTCCTGTGTACCCACGGCAATTCATCCACCCACTCGTCATCGCCAACCTGCTCGAGCAGCGAGAACGGAGAACGTGCGATTCCCGCCGCGTCCATAGCCTTGTCCACTTCGAGTAGTGCTGTCTCCCGGTCCTGATCGCTGGCCGTATGCGTGGGCCGGGCATACCAACCAAGGCAAGCCATCGCCGCAGCCCAAAATACGATCACGGCAGTCTGATTACTCGTCATTTCCAGCCTCCTCGGCTCGCTCAACCCACTCGTTACGGCTGCCGCAAACGCCGGACGTCAGGTCACATAAACGCAACCTTTGAAGGTGTTGTATGACCGCCCCCGCTTTCTCTCCCGCTCTCTCGGAGAGATCTAGCGCAGCTGTGTAATGTGACATCGCCTCGTCCACTTCGATAAATAATGCATCCGCCAGAGGTTGGTCCTCAAACTTCAATCCAGGGGGCAATCTCCATGTTCCGGAGCGGTCGATAATCCATTCGTCACCCTCGTCTGCTTCACCCTCCACCCATGTTCCGGAGCTGTCGATAGCCACCCACCCAGCGTCACCCACCCCCTCTGCATCACCAACCCACTCGATCTCGACCCCTTCAAGAGACATCGAATCGGGGGCGGGGCGGGTCGCCAAGCCAATGCCGACGACTCCAACGGCGAAAACCACTAGTATGAAAATGCTACTCCTCTCCATCACCCCACCCTCTCCCCAAGCTCCCACCCCAGAGCCGATTCACTACTCACCATGTGCGATCACAGCGTCATCTGGCAAGAACCTTGAATAAAACGAGACGACTCTTTGGAGTTCGCTCAGCGTTGCATCGTTCTTGATCGCGTTGGCTCTAAAGCTCACGATCACCACGTTGTCTTTGACGTAGCCGAGATCAGGTACCAGCCGGTCTATCGTTGGGGAGTTCTGGCCCACCTTACCGTCTCCCACGAACAGCGGAATCCCAAGCGCGGGGCAAAATTCAGGGACCACGACGTCCTCGGCGGTTAGATTGAATGGCACACCGATCCGCTTGGCCCTGTGCTTGGCCCCGTAGAGCAACGGTTTCCACGGATTGCGCCGCCTTTCCTTCCTCCTGTTTACCGCGACAGACTCGGCGTTGCGCTCAGCCCAGCCGCGCTGCGCCCGCCGAGCCGCAGCGCGCCCCTTGGCTGTCTTCACATACTTGGCATGGCTCAAAGCGGCCTTCTCTTTGCGGCGTTCGTAGATCACCCGCTCGGCGACCTTACGACACGATTTACACTGGGATCGCAGGCCATCAGCATGGGACGCTTGCTTGTGAAACGACTTATTCGGCCTCATCCCACCGCAAGTTATGCAACGCTTCATTTCACACCCTCCATTCGCTTAGCAAAGGTGACTGCTACTCCAAGGGCTTGCCACATGTCCTTCCGAACCCCGTAGAGCGGGCCTGGGCTCGCCTTGAGCCCCACAGCCTTGTCTTTCCCCGGTCCGTACAGATCGATCAGCGCCTGCCTGACATTCGCATCCTTGGCCCGCACAGAGCCGCACAGAGCCATCTTCACCTCACGGCGGAAGACTCGGGCTACCGGGTACAGCGTCGCATCCCGCCTCGCTTCGATCATGCGCCCAATCCAGACACACGTTTCGAACACTTCGGCGCCTACAGACATCCCGTAGCAGGCGATCATCTCGATCGCGATATACTCCGCTAATGTGTCCCGCAGATACTCAACCACCTCTTCATTCGGCAGGATCTCGCGGCGCAGCACCGTTAGTCCAGGCAGCTGAATTTCAACCCACGCGGATTGCTCAGTACCCGGATCGATGCCAACGATCACACATTCGTCATCGTGGCCCTTTACCCTGCTGGCTTTTCCGCCCATCATTCCCCCTTCAGCCGCCTCACCAGCTGCATCACGCCGTCCACTGGCATGCCGCACGGCACCTCGACACCCTGCTCGCTCAAGTAAGCGTCCAGCGCCTTGTTGGCATCGACAGCAACCTCAATCCAGCCCGCCCGCTCACTGGCTAGCATCCTCAGCTCTTGCGCCAAAACCTTCGATTCCGGGCACCCCTCCTCACCGCCATGCAGTCTCCCTATCGCGAAGGCGATAGCCCCCTCTAGCTCAGCGACGCGCTCCCGTGCCTCTTCCTCTTTTTTCAGGAACTCCCTCGTCAGGGCCGCGACCTGCGCCTCCAATTCAGCAATGCGCGCCAGCGCCTTGTCCTCTGCGGTCATCGTGAACTCCTGAAGTCAAATGCTTCTTGGCTGAGCCTCTTGGCCGCTATCTCGCAATAGCGTTCGTCGAGTTCGATGCCGATCGCGTTGCGCCCGAGATCCTTGGCGGCTCGGAGCGTGGCACCGCTGCCGACGAACGGGTCAAGGATGGTGCCGCTAGGAGCTTTGTTGATGATTGTTCTCAGCAGCCAAACAGGCTTCTGATGTGGGTGGAGTCTGCCCATCTGAGACGTTGTAACCTGCGCACTGCCACGAAGCACGGATGTTGTTCTACGTCCAGCCCACCCATCCCCAAATATCCATACAACCTCGAAATTAGGTTTCCACGGGAATGAGAGGTCACCCATTCCGACATTCTCGCCCTTGTCCCAAATCAGGCAGCCAGCCGGCCGCCGTGGTGGAGTGCAACGCCATGTTGCGAAACTCGCGGTGGGTAGTCCGATGTCTATTGCGAAATCGCGCAGGCTCGTGTCGTGATCTCCCGCGATCTTGGCGGCGTGGCCGCGTGTCTCCTTTGACCACCCGGACTCATACGCAATTCCATAAGGCGGATCAGTAACCACCGCATCGACCTGCGGCAACCCCGGCAGAATCTCCCGGCAGTCTCCGTGGTAAATCTGAATTCCCGCCTCGTCGTAATACGGCTTCACCGACACCCCTCCCCCCAAATCTCCCGCCAAGCCACCGACACGGCAATCGCAGCGGCGAGGCAGAGGAAGCCGAGGGCGTGCTCTATGAGTTTGGCTGTCATGTGCTCAAGATCCAAGCGAGCACAATCGCTGCGCCTACGAAACACGCACACGTCCCTAGCCATTCTCGCCAAGTGCCGCAATCAGAGTCCCTAGCCTCCAGTTCCATGATGTACGCTGCGAGCCGCTCCGCGCTCTTCGGAACCATTGCATCTCTCATGCTTTTACTCACGCCGGCCACCACCCCTCGACCCAGACGTAGACGGCGGGGGCGTTGAAGGATTTGAGCCATTTCATGTAAGTACGCAGGCGATATCCGCCGCCACCTGTCCTCCAGTCGTACCAGAAACTCCAATCACCTGGTTCGGGTGGTCTAACTTCCATGGCTCCCGCCACGGGCTTCGTGGATCCACAGATTCGGATATGGCTCGCACCCCGCACGTCCCAGTATTGATCGACACCTGATGCGCAGGCCCAGTCTCTCCAGCCGAGTCGGCCCCTCGGATTCAGCCACGAGTCCCAAGAGCTGCTCCGCTCCAACCACGGCCCCCGCTTGACCACGGGCCCCCGCTTGACCACGCCTCTTGATTTCGCCATCAACCCTCCCCTTCTCATTCCAGGCTGTCAAGCATGCGGTTCAGCAATTCGATTGCGTTGTCCATCTTGAACGGACCGAAGGAGCTTCCCTTGAAGCTCCTCGCTAAGAAGTCCCGCAGCCCCGTCAACAGCAATATGTCTTGCTCCGAACAAACCATGAATAGCCCTCGCAAGTTTGTGTCCAATTGTGAGATCCGTATTATGGAGGTGAATGTGAATCGTAACGTTGTTGGTGGTATGTGAATTCCCATCCCCATGAAGAGACACGGCGTTGTCAACATTGCCATCACCAACCCCGCCATCATTTACATGCATTCGCCATCAACCCTCCCCGGTGTCGCGGCTGAGGAAGGCATCGACATCCCGCAGCAGCGTGGCAAATTCGCTAGGGCCATGCCTGATCCATCCGCCCGTGAGAGACGGCACCCTCATCAGCAGCGCGCGCATCTCTTCGGCCTCGTTGGGCGGGGGGATCTCCTCGTAGTCGGCGAGCCCAACTCTACAAGCCTGACCGAATTGACCGAGGTTTGGATCTACGCCCGAGCAGCGGTAGTCATGGATCATCAATTTCACCACCTCCCGCCGCTCCGTCTGCCCGCACCTGGGGCACCTGAGGTACTCGGATTCGGTCATGACGCCTCCCTCGGTGCCGATGGTCGAAATGTCAAAAGGCTCGGGATATCGCTACGGTTGACGTCCGCGACGATAATTGCAGCGCCAATTTCATCAGCCACTGATTGCACAAACTTGCCCCGAACTTTCTTGTACCGCTTCCAGAATTTCCTTGAGCGCGCCACCCCGATGCTGGAGAAGTACGCCTCGTCAGGAACGCCTGGGTCCCAACTGCAGCCCAAGCCACCATTTTGCCAAGACATCTCTAGTGTGAAATCCTCGATCTGAAACTGACGTGTTTCAGGCATTAGGCTGCCTCCTTCGGTCCTGAGCATTCACAAGTCCAACCCAGCTCCCCGCACTCGACACACCGCGTGATGTCCCACTCGTCCCGGGTCACGGGCACCAGGTTCGGCATTTGGGTGGGGTTGGCGATCCGCTTCTCGAGGTCGTCCATCACAGGCCCTATCACCTCGGAGATGTGTCGCAGTCCCTTGTCATCTACGTGCATAGATCAAACCTCCCTTTCTCCCAGTTGCGGAGGTAGTCTCCGAGCCAGCCGGCGCGAGTTGATCTCGAATCCGTGACGTCGATCGACACCCCGTCAACGCTCTCTGGGTCTTTTTTGATTCGGACCACGAGATCGCTCTTGAATTCAAGCTGCCGGCCCTTGATTCGGCCCTCCTTGTTGGTCTCGGAGGCGAGGCAGAACGCGAGGCGCCCCTGGGACTGGCGGGTCGCACGGACGGACCAGTTCCGCCAGAGTGAGTTCGCTGTCCAGTAGTCCATGACGGAGCCCTGGCCGTCGCTCGAGAGATCGACCAATGCGTTGATCGAGTCGGGGAGGATCAGAATCCGAGAGTCCCCGGGCTGCACGGCCTCCTGCACTCGCTTGATCGCGTCGGCCGGCTGGAACGAGACGTCGGGCAGAACGATACTCAGATTCGACTTCACTGCGTCAGGGATAATCCCGCCGCAGTATCGCATCACCGCCATGATGATCTCGTTGCGGTCGAGCTCGGCGTTCAGGTAGACCACTCGCCAGCCCGCCTTGGCGGATTCGACGGCCGTGCCGACCAGGAACATCGTCTTGCCGGCCTTGGAGTCCGCGCCGACCGTCGTGAGCCCGTAGCCGCCCCCTCTCGTCAGCAGGTCGAGTGCGGGAAGCATCGTCGGGAACCTGGGCTTGTGTTGGATCTTGATCTCAGTCGTCTCGACCACTGTGCTGTTTTCAGCGGGCACGACAACCGACGCGGCGAGGATCGCCATGAGCCTGATCGACGGGTCGGGTTCAGGGGTAGTTCCGCCACGGTAGTACTCGAGTTCCTGGATCAGATCCTCGATTTCTCCGGTGGGGCATCCTGCCTCAAGTAGCTGGTCTTCGAACGCCGACATGTTTGGAACCGTGCGCGCGTACTCGGGCCTGTCTGCGATATGCAGGCCCCGAAGGTCTTCCAGCCACTCTCGGGCCTTGGCGTCAGAAAAGGGCATTGGCGACCTCCTTGAGCTGCTCTGGTGTGAATTCTCGCGGTGGTTCCTTGGCATTGCGGTCTCGGATCTTCTGGGCGCTGGCCCGGGAGTTCACCGAACGAACCCAGTCCTTGGCCTCGTTGACCTCGCCGGGTTTGAGTCGTACCCACCAGGCCCTTGCAGTCCGTGACATGCTGGTCTTCCCGGCCAGTCGCATTTTCGGCTCCTTGCACGCGAACCAGCACGCGACGTCATGGGGCAAATACACCACGCCGTTTGGCTTGAGTGCGATCATGGCCTCGATGGTTTTTGGCGGGAGCACGGGCGAACCTCGAGGCAAGCGGAATGGATCTTTGGTCGGCGGGTCTTCGGGTGGTTCTCGATCGGTTGGTGGCGGCGGGGTGGCTTCAGGCCCCCCACCACATGGAATGGAAGGGGAAGGAAGGGAAAGGGAGGGAAGGGAAGGGACCGATTCCGCCGGTACTGAACCCGGTTCCTGACCGGTGTCAAGGGGCCGGGCTTCGACCGGTGTCAAGGGACCGGTTTCCGCCCGGTCTTCAACCGCCCAGCCGACGGTTGACTCCCGGATCTTGCGCTTTACGTATTCCGGCGCGTGCTCGGGCCAGTCGTGGACGATGTATCGATGCGTCGGGTGTGGGTCCAAAAAGCCTGAGGCGGCGAGTGCCTCGACCAACTTATCGGGCCCCTCGGAATCGTCCCAATCGAGACGTCGGGCTATCTGTCGGTTCGTGAACCGTGCCCCTATGTCGCCGCGTCTCGCGTGCTGTGCCGTTATGGCAAACAGCCTGTCCAGCATTCCCCAAGCCTCCCGCATGCGGACCCCGAGCCTGTCTGCAAAGTCCTCTGTCTTCGGATGGTCAAATGCATTCGGCTTCAATTGCAGTCCCCCCGACCGCCGCTACTCCGGCGGCCCTAGTTCTGATTGCAGCCATCCCCACGCATCGAACCATCCTGCCAAATATCCAAATAGCGCGGCTCCCCATGCCAGAAACAGCAGCTTCCAGGGCACGCCATCAAGCCATCCGCCGCCGACCAGCATGATGGTCACAAAGAGAGCCCCGGAGACCTTCATCCCACCCCCCTCAGGCTGCCTTGCGGTGATTTTTCTGCCAGTTCCACGCGCTCATCGCAATGAGTTCGCCACCAGACAATTCTTCCCAACGTTCCATCCGCGCAAATCCCGTGCTGGTGTGGCCTGTTACAATTTGCCGATAGCCCCCATATGGGATGCGAAAGAATTCAGCCGATTGGCGCTGGTTCATCCGATGGGCGCATGCGTAAACTGCCAATGGGTGGAGCGGCACTCTGGATTCTGTAGCCATCGATCATCCTATTTTAGCGTTCGAGTTCACAGAACCACAGCAGCCCGCGCCTGTCAAGCATCGGCCACCAGAAAAAATCTCCGTCATCTCAAGAAAAAGGCTTGACGCGCCTGGCCTCATGGTGTTCATTGGTGGGGAACCAAGGAGACCCGATGCCAGACAAGCCCGCCTGCGAGACCTGCAACGACACCCACCAGGTCGAGGAGCCCTACGAGGAGCTGGTGGGCGCCCCCGGCTCCCCAAGTGGCCACGTCGGCGTTCCGAGGTCCGAGATGGTGGACTGCCCGGATTGCTGCGTCAAATGCGACCAGTGCGGGCGCCTCGCCCACGACCTCGAGCCTGGATATCGGCAGCTGACTGACCACTCCGGCGTCGGCCGGTGGTGCCCAGCTGACGATTGCCTAGAGGACTGGCTTAAGAACCTTCGCCTCCAAGACGCGTTCCTATCTCTCTACACCGCGCTCGACGTCCGTTGCGAGTTCGCGCTTCACGCCTTCGAACGCTACGACAAGCCGGCGCGCAAGGATACGTGGGAGGGACTGAATGCGCTGGTCAAGAAACTCATAGTGAAGTCACATCAATCACTTTGGAGTGACGAGGAGAAAGAAGCATGAGCAACGTCCGCGCAGAAATCACCATCAACAAAGAAACGTGGGTGACTAATGGCTTCGCGTGCGATGAGTTCGCCACGGCCCATATCGGCGAATCCATACTCTTCTGCTACCACGTGGATCGGACCACCGAGGTCATCGAAGCACTCACCCACGCCCGCGACGAGCTGGTGAAGCTGCGAGCCGAGCCCGAGCCAGTCGAGCCGGACCGGGTGGCGTCATGACCAAGAACTTGAATCGGAGGCGATGAGAGGATGAGTGATGTCCGAAACGGGATATGGCACGACGACGGCGGCCGCTGGTACGACTGCCATCATGCAAACTGTGGAAAGTGCCCTTATGATCAGAACGACCCGACCTGGGCCGTGCAATGTGATTGCCCCTGCCACTCAAAGAGACAGCCCCCCTCTCATGGCGGGGAAGCAGGCCGCATCGCCGACCTTGAGAACTTCGTCCGCTTCGTATCGCGAAACAAGGGTTCGCACACTGCACTTGCTACCGAGTTGATGCAACGACTCAATATTGGCAGGGAGGGGTGAAGCCATGATAACCGACACCACCCCCACCCGAGGCGGCCCCCACCTCCCGCGCAACCACTACCGCCGGGAGGGGCGAGGTCCAGCCTTCACCGGGCTCGTCATCGCAGCGGTGCTCATTTCTGCCATCTGGATATCGGCGGGGCTGGTATTTCTGTACGGGACTGCGCCGATTCGACCGAATCTCGCTGCGCCAATCACACCGAGTTGCGAATCTGGTGCTTACTGGCTCGGTATTAAGCTCACTGGTCTCGACGACGATTTAGTCTGGTGCGAGGACCACGGAGTAGTAAAGAATCTCGCTGCACCATCAGTCGGAAACCGGGGGGTTGCCGTACCCGGTGCAGCGGATGGCCGGATATACCGGCAGCCCGGCTCTTCGGGTGGGCGCATCACTGCGTCGGAGAGCCGGGTCACAGTTTTGGCGGGAGACCGCATAGAGGAGCAGCAATGAGCAACAACGGCCGCATGGTCAACGTAGAAGTGTCAACCGAGAACATGGACCAGCTAATTGAGGGCCACATCCGGGTCGCGATGCTGGAGGCGTTGAGCGAGGACTCCAGCACTCTGATTGAACGAGTGGTGAAGCTGGCGATGAATCAGGAATGTAAAAAATCGAGTCACAATCACTACAGCAACAACAAGAAGACACATTTCGGTTGTGAACTGGAGGACATGGTCCGGGAAGCCGCTGGCTCGATGTTCAAAGACTGGCTCAAGGAGCACCACACACTGATTCGGGGTGCGATCGAGAAGCGCCTCAATCAAGCGCCGAAGAAGTTCGTGAACGATATCGCGAAGGCTGTTGTTGATGGGCTTGCCGAGAATCTTCAGGTGAAGGCAAGTCTCAAGGTGGACAACGACCGCTACTAGCGCAATTGCGGGAGACCGCGGGGGTACACATGAGTAGTGACGCAGAGCTGACGGATAGAGAGTGCCACGAGATGGCCAACAGATTCTCTCTCGGCTGTCCGAATTGCGAAGGCAGAATCTCCGTGCATTTTACTGCGGACGTCATCTCTGAATCGTTCCGCGATGAGTTTACCCGTCATCTACGCAATGGAGATTGCCTACTCGCGCCCGTGGAGTCTTCGGCTGAGCGGCTGAAGGAACATAGGGACGCGGGTCGGACCCTGAATCCCGCTGCCCGCAAATGGTTCGATAACAAATAGCCCAACCCGCCCCAGCCCGGGGCTGATTCGACGCGGTAGAGGCCGCGACACAACGGGCCGCGAGCCCACAACGCAAGACAAAGAGGTACAGAGCAATGGGATCAATGTTGAGTCAGGTCACGGACGCGCCGACGCTTCGCCCCCCGCGAATCGTGGTACACGGCAAGGGCGGGGTGGGGAAGACGACGTTCGGAGCTTCGGCGCCGAACCCCATCTTGATGCCGATCGAGGACGGTGAGGGTATTCTCAGCGTACCGCATCTCCCGAGGCCGGAGAGCTTCGTCGATGTGCTCAACACGTTGGGCGAATTGTTCAACGATGAACACGACTACAGGACGCTGGTTGTTGACGCGATCGACAAAATCGAGCCGATGGTCTGGGAGCAAGTTTACGAGGGCACCAAGTGGGACAACATCGAGGCATTCGGTGGCGGCTACTCGAAAGGCTACAAGGTCGCCGACCAGCATTGGGTCAAGTTCTTCAGATGGCTCGACGCTCTGCGCACGAAGGGGATGACGACCATTATCGTCGCCCACAATCACACGAAAAACTTCGAAGATCCCATTATCGGCGCGCACATCCGCACCGCTCCGAAGCTTCATGACCGGGCGAACGCTCTGCTCTACGAGTGGGCCGACGTTGTGGGGTGTCTGGAGATCGAACGCATGGCTCAGGATAGGGGTGACGCCCGAGTCACACGCACGGCGCAGACTACGGGCCAACGCATTCTCTATCTCGAGGATACAGGCGCAGTCGCCGCGAAGAACCGCTACTCGCTGCCGCCGACACTCATGATCCCAAAGGAGAATGGATATGCTGTGCTCCGTTCCGAAATCGTGAAGGCGCTCGGTCTCGACAAACCGGCGAAAGCGACCACCACAGCCGGGGAGGCGGCAGCGTAATGGGAGACCTTGGATACGACCTCAGCAGGATCGGAGATGATCAACTCAAGCAGGGAGGGAAGGGCGTGTGGTATGTGAAGCCGGACGGCTGGTACCGGGCGATGATCTCCGCGGCGGTCATCAAGCCCAATAAGGCAGGCACGGGGAAGGTGATGCACGCGAAGCTTGCCCACCTCGATCCTCAATACGCCGACGACTTCGAGATGGCCTTCGTCAACGTGCAGCACCCGAAAGAGAAAGTTCAGGAGATCGGCCAAGCGGAACTCAAGTCGTTGGCTCTGGCCACCGGGCATCCGAATCCGAATTGCGTGCAGGATACGTCCGAGCTGTTGAACAAGCCATTCATGCTCAAGCTCTATTCTGAGGCCGAGGATAGTAAGTATTCGGACGCAGATGGCAGGGTGCAGCGCATCGCCGGATACCTGTCGAGCGATGAGTTAATGGCACGCGAGGGGGATATTCCGCAGTCCCCGCCAGCGCAGAACTCGGCCCCGCAAGAGCCTGCCGGATTCGGTGACGACATTCCATTCTAACCCCAGC
>JAZGFE010000062.1:0-22024 GCA_036479215.1 Nannocystaceae bacterium
TTCATCACTAGAAGAAATACCCCTCCCAAAACTACACATCCCTCCACAGTCTCGCTCCACCTCCAAACAAAACATTCCTCCTCCTGACCCCGTCTGCCTCATACACAAAAAATCTGACACCCTCTCAGGTCTCCGATTTTGTCCACGCAGCCGTTGCGGCATCGGCCTCTTTCGGTCGTGGCGCGGCTAACCCACGCCGGGCACCAGGTAGAGCACGCTCAGGCACATCTCGTTTCGAGTACCCCACCCTGGCGCAATCGGATCGGTAGCGCTGGTGGTATCGTACTCGCATCTAACCCGTATTTTGGACCCAGGCCTCATGCGAATCGGATCGTTACGCATGTACATTCGCTGCCAGTGGAAGTCCCACGCCTGCACGTCGGCGACGCATTGCTCGCTGGCGCCATCGACCATGGTCACCCTCAACTTGCGACCGAACCCGTGCATATGGGGAGTCACGCCGTACAAATCTACGGACGGCATGCCTTCCAACCCGAGCTCCTCGTAGCTTCGCTCCCATGAGTAGACGACCGAAGCGTGCCCCGGCATGAGGGCGGCAGGCTCATCGTCCGAAAGCGTTTCGAGGAACCCGTCCGGCAAGACGAAGAATCCCTCACGTGCCACCTCTGCGCTGTAGCCAAGGTGTACTTCGGTGGTATCCGACTGACCAACGAGCGAGGCGTCGGCCATATTGTAGTGCACCTGAGCCACCAGCATGGTTCCCCGGCCCAAACGTACCCCCGTATCGCCCGGAAAGGTCACCACGCCCTGGCCGGGCCCCCAGTTCACCACGTTCCCCGACTCGCGCACGCCATCTCCCGCCCCGCCGAAGCAGGGCCAACCCAAACGATCCGGGGATTGTGCATCGAGTGCGGCCAAGTGCTCACTGTTGTTCACCCCTCCCTCCGCCGTCGCTGCAGGGTCGAGCGAGAACACCAGGACGTGATGCACCAATGCGACGTTGCCCGGTATCACATCATAACTTGTGAGGATGCGAGCTTGCTCCAGCTCGTCGATGAGGAAGCAACGGTACTCGTCGAACTCGGACAAGGGTCCGCCGACGATCTCCGGCAGAAAGTTGGGTGTCATCACCACTTCGGCGCCGTTGATCCCGGGCAAACTCGGCACCTCAAGTTGCGCGGGGGTGCCCTCGCGCGTGCCGCCATCGACCCAGTTCCCGATCGTGGCGATCTCGGCGTCCGTCAAGGCCAAGGACCCTACGAACGCACCACAAGATCCGTCGGACGTGACCGCCCACGGTGGCATGGTTCGCGCGGCCGTGGCCGCCTTGGCCGACAATGCGGCCGACACGGCGCCATCGTACTCGAGCAGCGAGAAGCCCCCGATGCCTCCAGCCTGATGACACTGCCCGCAACTCTGGTAGTAGATCGGCGCCACATCTTGCCAGTAGGTCACGCCACCCTCGCCACCCTCGCCACCCTCGCCACCCTCGCCACCCTCGCCATCGTTCGATGAACCGTCGGGGTCATCCGAACCCCCGTCGCCACAACCCACGGTGAGCACGGATACAAGCAGCATCACGCTGGACACACTGTTCTGCGCCATCACCCGGCCTCTATTTCTGCGGCGAAAGACCAAACGGCCAACTCGTTCCCGCTAGGATCTGCGAAGTGGAAGCGCCGACCGCCTGGGAAGCTAAAGGGCTCTTTGATAATGCGCCCCCCAGCTTCGCGTACTTTCGCTAGACTCGACTCGAGATTTTTGGAGTAGAGCACGACCAAAGGTCCGCCGTTGCGCAACTCTGAGCTGGTGCAAAGACCTCCCATCTCCTTGCGCTCTCCCTCGATGCCAGCGTATGTGGGGCCGTAGTCCTTGAATGACCAGCCAAAGGCTGCACGGTAGAAGCATTGGGCCTCGGCCATGTCCGCGACACCAAACTCGATGTAGTCGATGGCATGATGCTTGTGAACCGTGTCGTCGGGCATGGGCGATGCATACCAAACGGCTGCCGACCCAGCAATCCGGGACAAACCGCCTCGGCGTGGTTCGGAGAGCCGAAGCCCACGGGCCCCACACGCTCGGTCGTACGGCCAACTTGAGGCGCCATTGCGCCCTCTCGGCGCTCCACTCACCTTTCGACGACCCTCCTCCCTTTCGACAGCCGTCCTCCCTTGCGACAGCCGTCCTCACCTTCGACAACCAAACTCTCGCTTGTGACCGCCATCCACCGTATGGCACCGCAGGGTCCGCAGGCTATGGTACAGATCGGCGGCATGTACCGCCCCATGCTGGCATGTCCCCGCGCCTCCGCCTTGTCGGGTTGCGTGCGAACCCTCGACCCGGGAGGCCGCCGAGGTGAACGCGGGTTACGTCTCGGCGCGCCCGCCTCGATCCCACCCCCATCCTTGCCGATGATGGCCAGCTAGGATGGAAGTCATCGCCAACGCGATGGTGGGTTCGTTGGGGCATGACGCCGCGACGGCGTGCGCCGCTGCCCGAGCGGGTTTGGTGCGGGCTACGGACCTCCCGTTCACGGTGCTGGACGCGAACAGGGACCCCGAGCCGGCGAGCGGTCATACCGTGCCGATCCTCACCGGCGGGTTTGAGGGCGAGCCGCGCCTCGTTCGCCTCTTGGAGGGCGCCCTGCGAGATCTGGCCTCGCAGCTGCCCGCGGAGCTGTTGGCGTCCGCGCGACTGGGTTTCTACCTGTCGTTGCCCGCCCGTGATCGCGAACGTGAAGGATTGGCGCGACTCGATGACGAGACGCGCGCGGCCTACCTCGAGCAACTGAAGCTGGCGACCCCCGATCCCCAGCGGGTGAGCGAGCGGGCCCGGGGAGCGCGGATCGTAAAATCGGCGATGCATGCAGCCGAGCTTCCCGGTCGCCCAACCTGCTTCTCGGTCGCGGTCTCCGGTCACTGTGGCGTGATGCAATTGTGTGGTGTGGCTCAAGAAGACCTCGATCACGACCGCGTCGACCTGGCGCTCCTGTGCGGCGTAGACTCTCTCGTCGGCGCCGACACCCTCGCCTGGCTCGATGCCACCCGACGCCTGCGCAGCGGCGAGGTTCCTGTGGGACTTGCCCCGGGTGAAGCGGCGGGTGTCTCGGTAGCGATCTCCTCCCTGTACCGCCGCCACCTGGAGCTGCCGTCGCAGGGTCGGATTCAGTGGTCGTGTCGAGGTTCCAGCGCAGCGCCATTTTTCGCAGGCGAGGGTGCAGACGGCCAGGGCCAGGCCCAGGCCCAGCTGCTAGAGGAAGTGATCCAGGCCTCCCGCCTAGGTCCAACTGGGCAGTGGTTCATCGTCGACCAAAACGGCGAGGAATTCCGGGCCCAAGACTTTGGCCGAGCTTTGCTACGGCTCCGAGCGCGCTCGCTATCGGATGGTGATCCGACCTTGTGCTACCCCGCCGCTTCCTTCGGCGATCTTGGCGCGGCCTACGGTGCGATCGCCATCTGCATGGCTCTTCGTGCCCACGATCGGGGCTACGCCCCGTCCCCTGCCGCCATTGTCGTGGCCCATGCAGACGGTCCCCAGCGCGCCGCTTGCCTCGTGTCCTCAGAGGTGGCCGATGGTTGAGCGCGCGCGGCGAGCATCCGCTACGAAAGGCGACACATAGTAGGTGCCAAGCTCACACATTCAAAAAGGCAGAGACCGCGAGAGCGTGCTCCAGCGCAACCGTAGCTACCGGAGTAACACGAAGTCGGGGTGCATCCTGGGCAAATGGGAGGCGCACCATATCCTGTGTAACCATGCGGTCGTGGGTCGACAGATCGACAAGAACAAGGCGTTCGTCGAGGACTGTCTGTGGATCACGCCGTGGGATCTAAACGACGCCCACAACATGATCGGACTGCCGAAAAACGTACAGTACCGAGCATCGGATGGAAAGATACCGGTCAACCTGCCCTCACACCAAGTCGACCACAACACGGCGGGCGGATACACCGAGGAATGCAAATACTATCTGAAGAAGCACATCTGGAGCACGTTGAACGACCGACGCAAGCACCACGAGACCAACGCAAAGGCCATTGATGCGGCACTACGAACCGGATCGGACTACTTTCGCGGGGAGTTGATCCGCAGAGGATCGCGCAAGAAGGGGACGGCATTTTGTTGGGGCCATCGTTTCTCGGATCCTCCGGCCAGCGCAACCGCGACCGAAAAATCGAACTACAAGTGGGAGAAGAAATGGTACTATCCGTTCTCGATGGCGACGGAGGCACGCGTCAACCAGCGGCGCCCGGGTGTTCGGTGGGACCTTCTACGCAGTATCTTGAGGAAGATCAGCTGACGAACAGGAACGATAGGATCGAAAATGACTGATATTTTTGCCTGGGAGTGCTCGCCTGTCCGCGGCGTAGCGTCGTTCACCACCCTCAAGGGCGTCGACGGTCAGGTTGCCATCGACATCATCCGCGGTCGAGCGATCGAGGATCCTTTCCCCACCGGCGCTTTTTTCGAGATGGATGCCGACTTCCGAAGGGATGTCAAACTCAGCGACCAGCACCTCACGGGAGAGGGGGGAATGGTGCTCATTGGGCCGGCGCCCGCCGAGTTCATTCGGAGTCGTGAGCTGCCAAACGTCCGCCTCCTCCCCGTCTCGCTTCACGACCACAAGGGACGGATCGCCTCCGAACACCACCATCTGCTGCATACGACTACGATTATCGACTGTATTGACCCCCAGGCATCGGGCGCCATGTGGAATGCGATCGACCCCTCGTTAATGGCCGGGTGGAGCGAACTCGTCCTCCAGCCGGACCTCGATCCGCTCCCCCCCTTGTTTCGTGCGAAACACGTCGAGCATCTCATTTTCTTACGCGAGGACCTCGCATCGGCCCTCGGATCCGCCGGGTTCGAGGGCACCTGCGTGCTCGATCTCGACGAAGTGCACTGAAGTCGGTACCCATGGCCAACCCAGACCAGCTGATCGAGGACATCAAAGATGCGATGGCGGATCCGCTGGGCGTGATCGCTGCCGAGCCCGTCGCCACCTTGCCCGGCGACACGTTCGAAGCTTTTGAGCCTCTGGCGGTCGCGCTGGCCTGCGTGCATCTGTTCCACCGTCTCGACCTGGACGGCTACGCGCGAAACCTCCAACTGTGCGGCTTCGCGCGGCGGTATCAGCTCGTTGGTGCCGCGCAGTCCGGCCAGGTCGATCCGGTCTACGGTGCCGCGAGTCGGGGCGAGGCGGTGTATTGCGCCTATCTCGCTGGCGATACGCCGCTGACAACCGAAATCATTGCCCGATCCGCGACCGGCCACCAGCCAGACGGCGAGTACGAGGATGACTTTGTCTACCGCTGCATCGTTCACGACCTGATGGAGAACGCTGAAACGGTGGATGAGGTCGCCCACAGACGCCGCATGAACGCTTTCGATCGAGCGCGGGGGACGGCGGAGAGCGCTCGTTTTTCGGTGTGCGAGGCGTTCGTTTCGGGGCGAGCGACCACGTTCTGGCCGGCCTTCGAAGACCTGCTAAACGAAGTCGAGACGGAGCGCGAACGACCGGTGGCGCCTACCGATGACAGCTGGGCGTCGTTGCCGAACCACCTTTGGATCGAGGGCCTGGTATGGATCGATCTCGCCGCGCGCCGGGGGATGCCCGCGCCCGAGCGTGAGTACTCGATGTGCCCCTTCCCGGCGCGCAAGCGGTCCGACATCCGCCACAACCTGGACATCTTCGCCGACTTCCCGCTCACGTAGCCAGCGCGTCGATGTCTCCACGGACAGGCGAAACGCGGAACGAGACAGGGCGTCAAGAGCGCGGGTCCTCAGTAGGGGACTGGGCCTCCCGATCGCCGCCCCCAGCTGGCGCCATGCCGCCGCCGCCGATATCATCCGATATCATCGGCGCGAAGCAGGTTAGATAGACCATGTCCCGTGAACAGAACGCGAAGTCCGGCCACACCGTCTTCCGCCCCATGACAGATCCGCCGCCAACCCGGCGCCACGAAGCGACGATCGGCGAACTCCTCGACCCGGCCGGACCGAATGGCCCGCGGGTCCGACTCGTCGGCACGGATGGCAGCGAGCAGTCCCTCGACGCCCTCACAACCGTCTCGCTCACATCGGCCGAACGGGGCCGGTCGGTCGTGCTGATGTTCATCAACGGGGATCCCCGCACTCCCGTGATCACCGGACTCGTCGAGCCAGCGAGGGAGCGCCCGGCGGCGAAGCGGCGCCAAAAGATCGAGCTGGACGCAGATGCGTTGCTCTTGACCGCGGACTCGACCCTCACCCTCAAATGTGGCAAGAGCAGCCTCACACTGACACGCGACGGGCGGGTCATCGTACGCGGCGTCCATCTCCTGAGCCGCGCATCATCGGTCAACCGGATCCGTGGGGGGTCGATCCAGCTCAACTGAGATTGGGAACGCTGCGATGCCGCACGCGGACGTAGACAATCGCACGCCGTTCGTAGCGGAACCACTCTTCTTGGTCGACGAGCGCGCGCGGCCGTTGATCACCTTGGTGATCAAAGCCACCTTCGATCTCCCAAGTCGCGGCCAACCCCTGCTCTCGGCCGATCAGGATCCGCTCCACACCACGGGCGAGCCTTGGGACGCGGGCGCGGGTCCAGACGCGCCGAGCTACCGGTATGAACCGGAGGTGGCGCCCTTCAAGCTAGCCACGGACGTGGTGTTTATCGGCCACGCCCACGCGCCCACGGGGAGCACGACCGAGATGGTGGTGCGGGTGGCGGTCGGTCCCCTCGGGAAGACCCTGCGCGTCTTCGGCGGCCGACTGTGGTACCCGTGCGGCCGGTGAGGTGGCGTTGACCCGTGCGGTCCCATTTTCGACCATCCCCGTCTCCTACGAGCGGGCCTTCGGCGGGTGGGATCGGAGCCATCCCGATGCCGCAGCACACGAATTCGAGCCGCGAAACCCGGTGGGCCGCGGCTTCTTTGGCAAGAAGACCGCATTGCGTGACGACGTCTACGCGCCCAACGTCGAGGACCCAAACGCGCTGATCCGGGCGTATAGCGACCGGCCGCCTCCGGCCGGGCTGGGGTTCGTGTCGCCGAGCTGGCAAGCGCGGGCCCAGTGGGCTGGCACCTACGACGAGCGGTGGAGAGAGGCACGCGCGCCGCTGCTTCCCAGCGACTTCGATCGACGGCACTTCAGCGCCGCGTCGACCGGGCTGATCGCTAGCGGCTATCTTCGCGGCGACGAACAGGTGCGCGCCGAGGGCCTCACCCGTGGCAGCCCCCGCTCGTTCGAGCTGCCGGGTATACCCCCGCCGGTGGTACGTCTGGGCATGGTACGCAACGAGGACGAGGTGCCCTCGTGTCACCTCGACACGTTGATCATCGATCTCGACCGGCACAAGATCTCCATGCTATGGCGTGCCCACCTGCCATTGCGCAACGGCCCACACGACGTGCGATCCATCGAGTTCACCTGCCCGGCCGCACGCATGCTGCCTCGCGCAGATGTCGAAACGGCATCGGCCGGCCCCGCAACGGCATCCCCCCCTCTTGGGGTTCAACCCTAAACAAGCCAACAAAGGTCACCGATGCCCGTCACCGTAGGTGCCAACTCTCTTTCCGTGGTCCACAAGGCGAGCAACGGGATCACGATCGCGTTTCCAGACGTGTGCAAAACCCCGTGCGCCCCGAGTCCTGTGCCGATCCCCTATCCAAACGTAGCGATGTCCTCGGACACGGCAAAGCCGGTCAAGAAAGTCATGGCAGATGGGAATCCAATCTGCGTGATGGACTCAAATTTTCGCACGAGCACGGGGGACGAGGCGGGGAGCCTCGGGGGCGTGATCAGTGGAAAATTCAAAGGGAAAGCGGAGTTCATCAACGGCTCCTTCGACGTCAAGGCCGAAGGGAAAATGGTCGTCCGTGCGTTTGACTTGATGCTGCACAACGACAAGAACACGGCACCGGTGCCGCTGATCCAGCCACCGGTCGTCGCAATGGGCAACGACGAGGACGCCGACTGTTTAATCTGCGGCGAGAAGATGTGAGCGGACCGCAGCGATGGCCAGCGAACGCGAATTCTTTGCGGGGATCTACCGAGAGCACTTCGAGGAGCTCGGGTTCATGTACGAGCGCCGCCTGCAGTGGCTCGACGACCCCGAAATGACGCTCGACGACGTTGCCGAACTCGAGGAGCGAATGGAGGCTCACCTCGATGGATTGGTGTTGGGGGGGACGGCGGCCGGCGAAGTTTGCGGTGCGGGTATGGACGGCGAGGACGCGGGGACCCTGTACGCCGCCGCGGCGGTATTTTGTCGGGCGCAGCAATGGGATGGGGTCGAGGGCGTGCTCGCGTACTTCAACGCCTTCGCCCGGCTGCCCGACCCCATCGACGCCGACGACGTGAACCGATCGCGCAAAGCTATCGCCGATGCCCTTGCTTTCCACGCCCCAGCCGGCTGGAGAGCGCAGCTGGTGGGCGCGCTCGAGCATGCGACCCCCGCCGTCGTGCCCCTGCTGGCGCGATGTATCGGCTACCGGCGCTTCCATCAAGCCGGCGCCGCACTCTGCAAGGCCGCGGAAACGCCAGGCGTGGAGGCTGCAGACGTGGTCTGGGCGTTGGGGCGGGTGCAGCACCCCGCGGCGGTGGAGCTGTTGCGCCAACAGGTGGCTACGGGTGCGCCTCACGTGGCCACGCCCGCCGCGATCAGTGCGCTGCGATCAGGCGATCGCTATGTGATGACGCTCTTGAAACGGAGGGCTGCCACCGAGGACTGGCCCGCGATCCCCCTGGCCATCGGCGGCACGCTCGAGGAACTTCCCGCTCTCTTAGCGCTGGCGGAGCCGTCCCGCGCGACACCACAGTCCATGATCGCGCTGGGCGTGCTGGGGGAACTGGCGGCAGCGCCCCGCCTGCTCGAGGCCCTCAACACCGACGAAAGCGCCCAAGCTGCCGCGATCGGCTTGTACCTGCTGACCGGCGCCGCGGTGGTGGAAGAGACCGCGGTGCCGGCCGAGGACGCGCCACAAGAAGTGGGGGAGGTGGAGGCCGAGCCGCAAATGCGGCCACGCCTCAGTCAGCGGGGCGAAGCGTGGCGCGGCCCCTTGAACAACATCCACCCCATCGCTGCACCCACCTCCGCGGAGTCGCGGCAGGCACCCGCTTCCGCACGCCACCATTGCCTCCAGACGCTGCTCGCTCCCCTCGACGCGCGGGTCAGCCTCGCCGAGCGCCTGGCCCGGCAAGACGCCACGTGGGCTCGCTTCGAGTGCGATCGCCTGCGCCGCCACATGGCACCTGGGGCCTAGCCCCACGAGCCCGCACGCCCTCGCGCCCTCATCCGGATCGGGCGCTTGAAGATCCCCGGCCTTGGTGGTTGAGTACGCCCTCAACTTCGAACGCCACCAAGGCCAAACCTCATGCAGATCAACATCGGAATCAAAGAACAAGATCGAAAGCGACTCGCCCACGAGTTATCCACACTGCTCGCGGACAGCTACACACTCTACCTCAAGACGCACAACTTCCACTGGAACGTCAAGGGGCCGATGTTCCAAACACTGCACACGATGTTCGAGCTGCACTACACCGAACTCGCGCTGGCCGTCGACGCGATCGCCGAGAGGATTCGCTCGATCGGGCACCCAGCACCCGGCACCTACTCCGAGTTTTCGCGGTTGGCCACAGTCACCGAAACCGACGGGGTCCCCAAGGCAACCGAGATGGTGAAGCTACTCCTAGAGGGACACGAGACGGTCGTCCGCACGGCTCGTAAGGTGCTCGCTGTCGGCAACGAAACAGGCGACGACGCGACTGCTGACCTGGCAACCCAACGACTACAAGTCCATGAAAAGACTGCCTGGATGCTCCGCAGCTTGCTCGAAGAATAGCGGCGTACAACGTCGTCGGCCTCCGTCTGCAACCGCCCGCAACGGCCCCCCAACGCCCGCAACTTGCGGTCTCCCCGTCGGTCGCGCAACGTCGCCTGGACGGAGGTCTGGTCCGGTACCATGCTCCGGGCATGGAAAACGCTTCCTCCCCCCTCGGCCAGCCCGCGCCCGCATTCGTCCTCGGAGACCAGTTTGGGCGCAAGATCGACAGCGCGTGCTTCCTTGGCAAGTCCCATGTGCTTCTGGTCTTCTACCCACTGGATTGGACGCCCACATGAAGCAGCGAAGTCCCCGCCCTTGAGGCGGCTGCAGAGAAGCTGCGCAGCGTCCAAACCCAGGTGCTCGGTATCAGCGTGGACAGTGTGCACTCCCATGCCAACTGGGGCGCCAGCCTGGGAGGCGTGTCGTTTCCGTTGCTCGCCGACTTTCACCCAAAAGGCGCGGTCGCGGCTCGTTTCGGGTTCTACCTGGAGAACAGGGGCATCACCGATCGCGCGTCGGTGATCATCGATAAGCAGGGCATCGTGCGCTACGCCGTGTCGGTAGGCACGGACGGCCAGCGCAACATCGACGAGCTTGTGGCGCAGTGCGAGCAGATCAACGACGGCACCCACCCTCAGCGTGCGGCGGGCGCGACTGGCGCTGCCGGTGCGATGAACAGCGACAAAACGCGAGGGGCCGCCACGCTCTCGGGCGACGCAGCGCTGTACCTGCGTTCCAACTGCGGCCACTCCCGCAGGGCGTCGCTCGCCTTGGATAACTTGCATCTGCGCGCCGTCGTTCCCGTGCACAATATCTCCGACGACACCGACGCCGAGGCGAGGCTCCTCAAGCTTGGTGGCAAATCCCAGGCGCCCTGCCTCGTGCTCGATGGCAAGGCGCTCTACGAAGCGACGGATATCACCCGAACGCTCGCTGAACGCGTCGCCCCCGTTGGCTAACTCCCCGGCCGCCAGCTCCTCGCGCACCCGCGACCCCGGGCGGCCCACAAGTCCGGCCCACAAGTCCGGCCCACAAGCCCGGCCCGACGCTCGCTCGAGACACCACCGACTATGGGTACGAAACAGGGTACGAAACAGGGTACGAGCGCCGGGTCGGCAACCGCGATCAGGGCCGATCCACAGCGCCCGTCGCCGGTCGCTTCGCGGGTAGTTGGGGAAAGTCGCCGTAGGCGAAGAGCTCCGTCGCCTTGATTTCTTCAATCCGAGCGATCTTTGCCAGCGCGTCCAGCCCGACCCGGTCTCGATCCCCGACGATGGAGATGATCACCGGTGCCCGACGCGTGTCATCGATCAACCTGTCGAGCATCAGTTTGCTCACCGCTTGCGCTGCCTCGCGCTGCCACGGACGTGGGTCCTCTTTCTCACCGCGTTCATCCCAGCCCTCGACCACCCCGGCGACTGCACGCGGCGAAATTCGCTGCGCACGATAGTCCTCCTCTACCTGCGCGACCGCGGAACGGAGGCGATCGGTCTGTGCGGGGGCGCGCAAAAGCTCCAGCATCACCTTGAGGGATGCGCTGGTCTTATCCGCCTGCGTACCCACGCGACCGATCAAGCCAGAGTCGTCCTCGCGCTGCATGCCCGCGGCGTACCAAGCAGCCGCCGAGTAGGCCAACCCCCTGGCCTCGCGCATTTCCTGAAAAATCAGGCCACCCATGCCTCCTCCTAAGTAGGCATCGAACACCTCCGCGACGGGGCGCTGCGAACGTGGCAACGGCGGCCGAGCCAGCAGGATCTGGATCTGAGACTGCGCCGTCTCCTGATGCAGAAAAAAGATCACATCCTCTCGCACCCTGCGGTATCGAACGGGATCGACGCGCGGGACGGCTCGCTTGGCCGTACCGATGCTGAGCTTGCGGATCACCTCGTCGCTCGTCCGTGGGCCATAAAACAAGGTTGTGGGTTGGAGGCCTCCCAGCCGAGAAAACTCCCGAGCTAGGGTCTTGCCCTTGGTGCGCGCTAGCTTCTTGTTGCTCGCTACGCTGAGGAAGTGGCTGCGATCGCCCTGCGTCGCATAGGCACGGAGCGCGGCCGACAACGCACGCGGCGTGTCCATGGCCGACCGGCGCTCGGTAAGCGTGTTCTCCAGCAAGCCCGACACCAAGGCTTCGTCGTAGGCTGGGGCCTCGAGCCAGCTGCGCACGAGCTCCAAACTCGCGTCCAGATTTCGGTCGACACCCTCCACCCCAATGCGAACTTGGTCCGCATCGCAGTGGGCCGACAATGACGATCCGAGCGCGTAGAGCTTGCGGCGAAACGCCTCCGCATTCAGTTCGCCGGCCCCCGATCGATTCGCCATCCGTACCGCGTGACAAAGTAGCGGCCGTCGCCGACGGCCCACATCGTAGACGAACGTAACGTTGAAGAGATCGTTTCGTCGATTCGTGGCCGCCAGCACCTTCCCCCCCGGCGTCTCCAGACGCCTGTAGTCCTTGCCCTCCACAACCCACTTGGGCTCAAGCTGCTGCGCGGGCATGTCCAGCACGGCCCGATAGAACTGGCTGTGGCGCGAAGGATCCACGGTGATCGGGGTGATGGTGGGTTTGTCCAACTTCGGCGGCCGATAGTCGCCGCGCTTGCGGTGCACCACCATACGCCCCCCGCCGAGGTAGCGGGTCGCCACGCGGAGGACATCCTCGCGTTGGACCCGGCGCAACGCGTCGAGCCTCGCCGAAGCTTGTTCCCACGGCTCTCGGTTGACGAAAGACTCCATCATTCGCGAGGCGCGACCGCCATTGGACTCCATGGCCCGCTTCGTTGAGATCTCCTGGTCGAGCACCACCGCGTCGATGGACTGCTGGGTAAACTGCCCGGCCCGAAGCAGGCCCACCACCCCCATGAGCAAGGACTCCACCTCTGCGAGAGTCTGCCCGTCCTTCGCTACGCCCCGCATCGACCAGTAGCCGGCCTCGGACATGAAGGAATTGCTCGACCCCCCTCGGGGAATTTTTTGACTGAGCAACAACTCGAGATTGAGTAGACCGGTCGTCGCGTTGTCGACCAGTAGATCCATCACTGTGAGCGCCGCCTCATCTGGATGGGACGCGGGCACCGTGGGCCACGCCACGGTCACGCCCTGCTCCCCACGCGCCACGACCTCGGCGAACTTGCGCCCGATAACGGGCTCGACCCGACCCGGCTGTGGGGACGCGAGCGGCTGAGGGTGCCAGTTGCCGAAGTTTCGCTCGAGCACGGGCAGGGCCGTTTGTGCGTCGATGTCTCCACTGAGAATGATCGCCATGTTATTGGGCACATACCAGCGTCGAAAAAACGCAACCATCTCGTCGTAGGCCGGCGTCTTCAAATGCTCGATCGTGCCCAGGGTGCCTTGGCTCCCGTAGGGATGATTCGGAAACAGACCACGCCCCAACTCCTCCCAGACGCGCCGCCGCGGACTATCCAGCGAACGATTTTTCTCTTCGTAGACGGCCTCGAGTTCGATGAAGAAGAGCCGGAAGATCGGGTCCACGAAACGATGCCCCTCCACGCGCGCCCACTGCTCGATGCGATTCGACGGGACGTTTGCGACGTAGACCGTCATGTCGTCGCCGGTGAAGGCATTGAGGCCGGAGATCCCCATCGCGGAATACACGTGATCGAATTCGTTCGGAATCGCCACAGCGGCGGTGCGCTGCGTGGCCGCGTCGATCTGTGTGAAGATGGCGGCTCTTCGCTGCGGATCCGACACGCCATCCAGCTGCCGGTAGAGACGCTCTATCTCCCGCAGGTGAGGAATCTCGGCTGCGATACTCGCCGTGCCGAGCCGGCTCGTGCCCTTGAAGAGCATATGCTCCAGGTAATGGGCGAGCCCAGTGGAGTGAGCGGGGTCGTTCCGACTGCCACTACGTACCGCGATCCATGCGGAAAAGCGGGGCTGCTCCCGGTCCGTGCTGATATACACCGTCATGCCGTTGCTCAGACGGTGGATGGTCGCCTGGGCGGGGTCATGTGGGAACGCGGTCGAGGTCGTGGCGGGCAAGTCCGATGACGCGAGCGGGTCTTGTGTGGCGGAAATCGTGGACACTGGCGGGGAAGGCTGTGAGATCTCAGGCGCGTGTGTGGGGTCGTCGGCACGACAACCGAGTAGGGCGAGTGACGCGAACAACCACGAGAGATTTCGCTTCATGCACAGAACATATCCCAGCTACACCCTTTCCACCAGGCGATCGATAAGGAAGCTTGTTTGATGCATCGCCCGCTCCGTGAACGGGCCGAAGAGGTCGCGAACCCGTTCGAAATCGACCCGAATCGCTTCGATGTCTCGACCCACCACGCGTTCTCGCTGGCGATGCGCCGCATCGACGAACGCCTGAGTCACCTTGTCGGTCGCCGGGTTGGCGAACTGAATCGATGCGTAGAGGTCGGCAGACTGGGCGAAATGCCGCGCCGCCATGGAGAGCTCGAGGAGGTAGATGGGTGACGTGAAAGACAAGGTCTCTTCGATGGACACATCGAGGTCCGCCAAGGTGGATCCCAAAACCTCCGTGGCAAAGTGAACGAGCACCTGCACCACCGCCATCGCTTCATCATGCGCATGCGCCGTGGCCTCCTGCACCATCAAGCCGCGCGCCTCGAACAGTTCACGCAACCACCCAAACCAAGCGTCGCCTCGGCCGCGGCACATCACCACACGCTGCCCCTGAAGGGAATGGACCGAAGGTCCGAAGAGCGGATGCGTGCCCACAACGGACGCCTGGGTCGACGCCAACATCGCCTCCATCGGCCCGGACTTCACCGAAGTAATATCGCTGAGCATCGCCTCCGCGCGGACATAAGGCCCGAGCTCGCGAATCACCGCGATAGTGTCGGCGATGGGCACACAAATCAACACCACATCCCCCAGCTCGGCCGCCGCTCGCGGAGAAAGACAGGTCTGCGTGTCGGCGATGAGCACGGTCTGCCCGAGCTCGCGGAACATGCTGGCCAAACATCGTCCCATGCCCCCCTTCCCCCCAATGATCGACACAACGCGCGGCGCTGCGTCGGGCGACATCTGGGCCCGCAGGGCAGCCTGGTGGTCCCGACTGCCGCGAAGCAGCAGCCGGTAGAGGCTCTCGACGAGTTCGCAAGACAGGCCCAACTGCTCGGCCCGTTCACGCCGATCTTCGAGTAGCTCACGCTCGCGAACAGGGTCGCGCACGCATACGTTGTGCGCCCGCTTGTACTGCGCGATTTCGGACACCAGCGCGTTGCGGCGTGCCAACGCCTGCAGCATGTCCCGATCGATGGTGTCGATCATGGCCCGCAGTACGGGCAGGGGACGAAAACGGTCGGAAGCGGGGGGATGGTGGTCCTGGGCGTCGGTCATCGCTCATCGGTCGTCGTCGAGGGCGCCGGAAGCATGCCCGGTGCCGGACATCGATGCAACGCCCGTGCGCCGCGGGCCCCCGCGAGCCGTCGCCCACGGGATGCACCGCGGCCCCGAGCCGGGCACCGTGAACATGTCGATACCGTGATCGAAGGTCTGTACGAGAATCTCAAGCTGTCCGTCACCGTCCACGTCGCCCACAGTAGGCGCCGCGGGAGCGCCGTTTCCATTTCCGTTGTGTCCCGCGCCGGGCAACGCGATATCGTGAAGCAGGGCCCCATTCGCGGCGAGTACCACCAGATGGCCCGAGTCGGAACGATCGGGGGCACCGTACGTCGCCACGATGATCTCGGGGCTGCCATCACCATTGAGATCCGCGATGGCGGCTTCCGATGCGAACTCGATGTCGTGACCCGAGCGGTGGTCAAACCGCCACAGGCGCTGTCCATCGGAATCAAAGCCGTAGGTGTAGCCATCGTTGAGGGAGACAACGATTTCGAGTCTCTCGTCGCCTTGGATGTTGGCGATCGCGGGCGCCGGGACGCCCGAGGGCGGATACCAGCCGTCCACGCGGATCGGTGTGCCTCCACGGGGCAGGTCTTCCCACCCGGGCTTGCGTCGACCAGCCCGTTCTCCTTCGCCGTGATTACCTTCGAGCACCATCACCGCGTACGCTTGGGTCTCGTAGGGTTCGTGCATCTCGATATTCGGGATGGCGATGATTTCGCTGCGGCCATCCCGGTCGAGATCCGCCACCGAAGGGGGCGAGGCCGTCCATTGTAGCCACTCTGCCCAGCGCGGGTGCGGCCACTCGCCCACATGGTCGTGGTAGTGATCGCTCTCGATCTGAGGGTCCGCCCAACGGATGAATTGCCCCCACGTGAGACGTGCACCGTCGAACGCGGACGCCCGATTTCGGAACCACGGGGAGGTGTCGAGGGCCACACCGTCGGGATCGAAGATCTGGATATGATGGTTGTCATACGTCGCTATCACCTCGAGCTCCGCGTCATCGTCCACATTTCCGATCCCGACATTGAGCCCGTAGCAACCATAGCCGCGGTGCCCTTGGCCGTTGCGGTCCGCGTCATTGCCAGGACCGGATGCAGCGTTGTACCGAGGCCAAGCCGACCAGGCAGCATCGGCGGGCTGGTAGGGCTGACCATCGCTCGCCCACACGAATACCTGAGCCCCTCCGCTCTCCGTGGGCTGAGTTTGCGTGGTCGTAGCCACGATCTCTATGGTGCCATCGCCGTCCAGATCGGCGGCGGCCAAACCCCGCACTTCGGGAGATTCACCGGCGCGCGTGGTGTCGACCGGATACCCCGACTTGACCGTGGCGACACCGTTGGCCCAGTGGTAGGCATGCACCCGGGGCCCGCTACCGAATACGATCTCCTTCGATCCGTCGCCTTCGAGGTCAGCGACCACGTGCGGCGCGTAGACCCGTCCATCGGCGTGTTCGATCTTGGCCAGTCGTTCGCCGGACGCGTCGAAGATGAACACCGAATACTGTGCAGCAACGATCTCGTTGCTGCCATCGCCGTCCAGATCGACGATCAGCGGCGACGCAAACCACCCCGTCTCGCCCGGCAGGTTGGCGACGAAAGCCGGCAGATGAACCGCGGAGGTAAAAGCACCGCCTTCGCACACAGGACGGATGTCCCCGCCCACTGAACCCAAGCCCGAGGGCGCCCCTCCCGGATCGCCCTCCCCCCCTCCGCCGCAGCTTGTCAGAGCCAGTGCCGGTAGAGCTACGAGTGTCTGCACACGCGTCCACGCCCGACCCCCACCCACCGGCGAGAGCGAGAGTGAGAGCCACCCCAAGGTACGGTTCGCTATCGATTCTGTCATGGGTCGGACCTCATCCCATCCGGGGTGTCACGTACGACGGGTCGCGGGTAGGCGCAACGCTACGGGTGCTCCGTTCGCAACACGGCGTCTCCGGCCCTCACCCAGCGTCGTGCGGCGGTCGTACGGGGACGTGCGGCGTCGTCCGAGCGGTGGGTGCGAGGTCGCCCGCCGGCGCGCGTGGAGTTCCATCACAGCTGCGAACTATGGGCTTTGGGTGGCGTCTCGGGCTACGCTTCGGGCCGTGGCGGTCCATCCCAGCGCGGCGCACCCGATCCAATTCGAGCTCAACGGCGCAGCGACAGCGGTCTCGGGCTTGCCGCCCACGACGACGCTGCTGGCGTACCTTCGGGAACACGCGGGGTTGGTGGGCACCAGAGAGGGCTGTGCGGAGGGAGATTGCGGCGCCTGCTCCATCGCCATACTCGAAATCGATCCCGATCTTGGGTCGAGTTGGAGGACGGTCAACGCCTGCTTGATCCTATTGCCAACCGTACACGGAAAAACGATCCGTACGATCGAAGGCGTGGGATCAACCGAATCGCCCCACTGCGTACAGGAAGCCCTGGTACGTCACCACGGATCGCAGTGCGGATACTGTACGCCGGGCGTGGTGATGTCGCTGTTCGAGGCCCATCACCGGACCGATCTGGACGAAGCGTGGAAGTTTGACGACCAGCTGTGCGGCAACCTGTGCCGATGCACAGGCTACCGGTCGATCCGCGCTGCGCTCCACGAGATCGCCGGTCGAGGAGCTCGAAACCCGACCGAGGTGCAAAACGAACACAAGCCCCGAACGCCGGGCGACGTCCACTACACGCACAACAACGAACGGTTCATCCGGCCACAGCGCTGGTCGCAGCTGTGGGAGGCGATGGACACGTACACCGATCACACGCTCGTGGCCGGCGGCACGGATCTCGGGCTGGAGGTCACCAAGAAACACCGTCGCTTCCCGTGTTTGATCGGCCTCGATGGCCTGGCCGAGCTCTCGCAGTTATCTTGGCGCGATGGGACCTTCCGCGTCGGTGCGACGGTGCGACTGTCGGTACTGGAGCGCGCGGCCTCGGAACGCCTCCCCATGCTCGCTCGCATGCTGCGATACTTCGGATCTCGTCAGATCAAAAACCGCGCCACGGCGGGCGGCAACCTTTGTCACGCCTCCCCCGTGGGAGACCTCGCGCCCGTCGTCCTCGCCTTGGGAGGGGCGTTGCTCCTGCGCTCACGGGAGAGCGAACGACGTGTGAAGGCGGAGGATTTTTTTATCGGCTATCGGAAGACCGCGCTGCGAATCGGCGAGCTCCTCGTAGCAATCGAATTGCCGTTGCCGGCACCGGGCGTGCACGTGGGAGCCTACAAGGTCTCGAAGCGGCGGGAGCTCGACATCTCCACCACGAGCGCGGCGTTTTGGGTGGAGGTGGAACGCTCGGGAATCGTCGCCCGCGCCCGGATTGCGTTCGGTGGCCTGGCACGCACCCCACGGCGTGCGCATCGCGTGGAGACAGCGCTCACGGGTACGCCCTGGTGCGAGACCGGTGTCGTCGCAGCAGCTGCCCAGCTCGCGCACGAGTTCACGCCCGTCGACGATGTGCGGGGCAGCGCATGGTACCGCCTCAAGCTGGCGCAAAACCTGCTGCTCGGTTTCTATCACGAGACCCTCTCCCCCCGAGCGGCTGGCCCCACCCCCGCGCGCCCCTGCGGCACGGTGCTCCCATGAAGACACCGGACGCCAACGCGTGGCGACACTGCAACGGGAGCGCCGTATATGTCGACGACATCCGCTGGGTGCGAGATCCACTGGTCGCCTACCCTGTGGTGTCACCGCATGCGCACGCCGACATCCTTGAGGTGGACACGGTGTCGGCGTCCGGACTCGCGGGCGTACACGCGGTGCTTCTGGCCGACGCCATTCCCGGGTCCCCTGCGATCGGGGCGGTGACAGCCGACGAGGCCCTCCTCGCCCACGACCGAGTTCACTACTGTGGGCAGATCGTGGCCTTGGTGGTCGGCGACGCCCCCGATACGGCGCGGGCGGGTGCCGAGGCGGTTTGCGTACGCTATCGCCAACTCGACGCGGTGCTCGATATCGAAGCCGCCATCGCGGCGGGGAGCTTCCATGGCACGCCACATCGTATCCGTCGCGGAGATGTGGACCATCCGCTAGATCGCGCGCCGTTGCGGATCAGGGGCACCGTTCATTCCCAAGGGCAAGATCACTTCTATCTCGAGACCCACGCCGCGCTAGCCATTCCCGGCGAAGGCGGGGAAATGACGGTATACGCGTCCACGCAGCACCCCACGGGTGTGCAGACCACGGTCGCAGCCGTGTTGGGGATCCCGCGCCATCTCGTACGCTGCGAGGTCACACGGGTAGGTGGGGGCTTCGGCGGCAAGGAGACCCAGGCCCAAGGCTATGCG
Source organism: Nannocystaceae bacterium (assembly GCA_036479215.1). Taxonomy (GTDB): domain Bacteria; phylum Myxococcota_A; class Polyangia; order Nannocystales; family Nannocystaceae; genus FL481. The sequence goes on from JAZGFE010000062.1 coordinate 19,368, forward strand.
GCACTGGCTGCCCTCGCCGCCCAACACACCGGGCGCCCGGTCAAGTTGCGTCTCGACCGGGAACAGGACATGAGTCAAACGGGGAAGCGTCACCCCTTCCGATCACACTACGATGCGGGGTTCCACAGCGATGGTCGTCTGCTCGCGCTGCGGGTCCGAGCGTACAGCGACGGTGGCTGGTCCACCGACCTCTCAGAAGCCGTACTCGACCGGGCCTTGCTCCACCTCGACAACGCCTACCATCTCCCCAACGTCGACTTTGAGGGCCGGGTGTGTCGGACAAACCTCCCCTCGAACACTGCTTTTCGCGGGTTCGGGGGCCCGCAGGGCATGCTGGTCATCGAGCGCATCCTCGACCGGGCTGCGCAAGAGCTCGACATCGAACCTTCTCTGCTGCGGCGACGGAATTTGTACGGCGACCCATCGCGCAACACCACCCCCTACGGTCAACGTTTTGCGGCCGACCACCTTATCCGCCTTTGGGACGAACTTCGGTCGATCTCAAGCTTCACGCAGCGCCGCAGCGAGATCGAGGCATTCAACTCGGATTCACGCTTCATCCGGCGCGGCATCGGCATCACCCCGGTGAAGTTCGGCATCTCGTTTACGACCGCTTCGCTCAATCACGGGGGCGCGTTCCTCATCGTCTACGCCGACGGAAGCGTGCAGCTCAATCATGGCGGTGTGGAGATGGGCCAGGGCCTCCGCGACAAGATGGTCACCATTTGCGCCCAGGGTCTCGGAGTTACGCGCGACAGCGTCCGCCCGATGCCCACCTCCACCGACAAGATTCCCAACACGCCCCCCACGGCGGCTTCGAGCGGTTCGGACCTCAACGGAGCTGCGGTAGCGCAGGCCTGCGGCAAAATTCGGTCGCGTTTGGCTACCGTTGCGGCCCAGCTGCTGGGCGTCGAGGCCGCCAGCCTGAAGTTCGCCGGTGGTCGCGTCATGTCCCCGGGAGCCGACGGCGCCCATGGCGGTCCCCACGGGGGTCCCCAATGCAGCTTTGCCGATGTGGCGGCCCAGGCCTGGCGCCAGCGAGTGCCCTTGAGTGCGGTGGGATCCTACGCCACGCCCGGCATCGCCTATGACCGCGAGCGCGGCCGGGGCACGCCCTTTCACTACTTCGCGTGTGGGGCTGCGGTGGCGGAGGTCGAAGTCAACGGACTGACAGGCGAGTATGCGCTGCGCCGTATCGACATTTTGCACGACGTGGGGAAATCTGTGGCGGACGAGGTGGACCGGGGCCAGATCGAGGGCGGATTCATCCAAGCCTTGGGTTGGATCAGCTGCGAGGACGTGCGCTTCGACGACGCGGGTCGTCTTCTGACCCGCGGACCGTCGACGTACAAGATCCCGACCATCGGCGATGTCCCCACAGACTTCCGGGTGACCTTCTTCGACGGTCCCCCGTCTCCCGCGATCCTGGGCAGCAAGGCGGTCGGCGAGCCACCCTATATGCTCGCCCTATCGGTGGTGAGCGCCCTCCACCACGCGATCACCTCATGGGACGAGAGCGCAACCGACCTACCGCCTTTGGCACTCGACCTCCCTTGTTCTCCGCAAGCGGTACTGTGTGCCATCGAGCACCGCAAAGTGACCTCGAACCCGGACGCATCAGCATAGCCGTGCAACTCTACCTGATCATCCCCCTCGTTCTCGGCGCGCTGGCCGTCCTGCAAGCGGCGCTCAACCGCCGGATCCTCATCCACCTCGGGTTGAGTTACACGGTCATCCTAAATGCCACGGTGTTGTTTCTCGTTTCCAGCGCCTTTGCGGTGCTCGTCCGCCGCTTTCCGGACCTCTTCCCCGCGGCCTTCCGCGGGGAGCTGGCCACCCACAGCTTCAGGTGGTGGTTTCTCGTCCCGGGGTGCTGCGGGTTCTTCTTGGTGTCGGGCGTGCCTTGGACCTTCAGCAAAGTCGGGGCGCTCCAGGTATTCGTGGGAATCGTGGCGGCACAGGTCGTGGCCAGCGCACTGTGGGACGCAAGCATCGAAGGTCATCCACTCACCCCCGCTCGCATCGCGGGCGGGATGTTGGCCGTCGCGGCGGTGGCGTTGGTATCGTGGCGATCGTAGGCCGTTGCACACGACGCCGTTGCGTCGTGCGTTGAACACACCGCGCTGGCGTCGAGCAACCGCGCCGGTGGGCGCATCCTGCCCCCACCGCAGGCCCGTTCGTGCGCAGTCTCGCTGGAATCACGGGTTACGCCCTCGCTCGCCGTGCTAGCCTGGCGCACGCCCATGCGTCTACGACCTAGCTTGCGATTCGAGTCTCGCGTTCCCGGTAGTGCGGCGGTGGTCACAATCGTGTTGTCCCTCTCTTCGTGCTGCATCGGCGACGACGAGGATATCGGCTGTGGTGACACCGCCCCCTCAGCCGAAGCCGGCGGCTTGGGCCCGTCGAGCGGCAGTGGGGATGATGACGAGGATCACGGCGATGGCGATGGCGATGGCGATGGCGATGGCGATGGCGATGGCGATGGCGATGGCGATGGCGATGGCGATGGCGACAACACTGTTACCGGTACCGGTAACAGCTCGGGTACCGACACCACCGACACCACCGACACCACCGACACCACCGACACCACCGACACCACCGACACCACCGACACCACCGACACCACCGACACCCCCGACACCACCGACACCACC
>JAZGFE010000063.1:0-3918 GCA_036479215.1 Nannocystaceae bacterium
GCTTAAGGACCTAGAAGTCCGTCCCACCGTGCTGCACGGCCATTGAGCAGCACTGCGGGCCCTCGCCCTACAAGGGAGTTTTCAGGTGAATTCCCAATGTTCAGATTTTTTTTGCGCTTGTTCTAGGTCTAGGTCTAGGTGACCCGGTTTCCTCCGAACGTGCGCGCACACAGGCCCAACGGATAGCCGATGAGTCGGAATTTTCACCCGAGACGCTGCGCGCGTTGCATCCTCCCGCGGACGAGTAGGGCGCGCAAGCTGTTGCTCGGCCCGTGACCCGCAGTCAGGGGCAGCCGGTAGCGATGAATCTACCCGGTGCCACTTCCTCAACGAGCTGTCGCGCCTCCGCCTCCGACAATGCACACACGCCAGCGAGAGGGTCGGGGAGATGATCGGCGGTGAGACCCCGGCTGCCTCGCGCGTTGAAATGGGCGCGAAGCCATAGCAAGTGTTCGGGCCACGGGTCGTGCCAACTCGCCGGCTGCTGTGCCCGCACCGCATCGAGCCACGATCGGACGTCGTCCTTCACCTGCTCTAGGGCGCTGCTGGCGGGCAGTCGTTCGGCGCCCTGGGCCAAAAGAGAAGCACAACCTTGGGACCCGGCGCACACCAGGACCCGACGCCCGCGTGACAGTGCCAGGCGCCCGGTACCGACCGAGCCCGAACGCAGGCTCGCTTGGACCACGATCATCGCCTGGGTCAGCTCGACAACCAACGCGTTTCGGCTGGCAAACATGGCGCGGACGGGCCGAGTCCCGCGCGGCTGCGCGAACAGGAGACCGCCGGAGCCCGCGGAGATCATCGCTTGGAAAAGTGGAACATGGTCGGGGGGATAGGGGCGGTCCGCTCCGCAGGGGAGGACCGCGAGCTGGTCCAGGTCCTCGGCGAGCCCGGCACGATGGGCGTCGCCGTCGATGCCCAACGCTCCTCCCGAAACGAGGCTCCAGCCGCAGGCCTTGGCGGCAGATATCATGGCAGGCACGAGGCGACGAAGGCGGTGCTGGGCGGCTCGGCTCCCGACCACCGCCACGCGCGGCTCGGGCGGCATTCGACCCGCCACGTCGTAGATCCGGCCTCCGCGAAGGCCGAGGTCAGCGCCAGAGATACGGTGAATCGGTGCGGGACAAGGCCGGCTCGTCATACGGGAGCGATCGACCGCATGGGCGCATTGTTGCGCTTCGCATCGCGGAATATCATCGGTGGTTCGCCTGGGTGGCTTCGGAGAGCCTAGCCTCCCCCAGCATTTCCTTTTGGAGCGTTTTCGCCGGCAAGCTCCACCCCTGTGGGTCTTCCCCCGCGAGCGTGTCCCGAGGTCGCGCCCGTGTGACTTCTCTGAGTGAGAATGCTGTGCATACGGTGACCCGATCTCGCAACGAAGAAGAAGTGCGGCGGGGGAGGGGGGCATGTGGTCTTGCTGGAGTCTCCGGGTGACGGGGGTGTGACCTAGACGGTGCAATCCATCAATCCAAAGGATCCGGATCGGGGCGAGCCGCGTGCCAGCGAGGGTGTGCTCATGCGCGCTCATGCGCGCCTTGACAGTGTTTCTGGTCACGTGCCACCCTGAGATCATGGCTCCTTTAGCGGGCCGGAAGGCATGCCTTTGATGAACGACTCGATTTCGAAATCAAGGATAACCTGGCCGTCCTTGCCCCGGGTGCTGAGCCTCGCGCTCATGACGGCATGTGGGACCGGCTCGGGGCCAGTTGGCTTGTCGTCGGGCGGCGTCGACTCGAGTGACGAGTCGAAGGCAAACGACGACTCGAACGACGACTCGAACGACAACTCGAACGACAACTCGAACGACAACTCGAGCGACAACTCGAACGACAACTCGAACGACAACTCGAACGACAACTCGAACGACAACTCGAACGACAACTCGAACGACAACTCGAACGACAACTCGAACGACAACTCGAACGACGACTCGAACGACGAAGGGGACGAGGAAGATTGCGAGGACCTGATCGACCTTCCGCTGAGGCGGCTCACCAACCGGGAATACCGGGCGAGCGTGCTGGACCTGCTCGGTGTCGACGCGCCAGAGGCGGAGCAGTTCCCGATGGACGAGAAGACGGCAGGCTTCGCTTCCAACACAATCTCTGCGTTGGGCCCAGAGCACCTCAAAGATTACGAGTCGGCTGCGAGGGTCATCGCCGCGCGAGCGCTCGAGGCGGATCCAGACCGACTGCGTACCTGTGACGGCTTGGACCCGGCGGATCAAGACGACTGCGTCACGGCGCAGCTGACGGCGCTACTTACCCGCGCGTACCGTCGGGCGCCGGAGAGCGATGAACTCGAACCGCTCTTGTCGTTCCATCGGGATGCCACGGCAGAGTACGGTGAACAGGATGCGGATCGGATGTTCCTGGAAACCGTGTTGCTTGCCCCCCAATTTCTCTATGTGACACCGCCCTACGAGGGCGCCGAACAGACGATGTTTGCATCTCGGCTGTCGTATTTTCTTACAGGTAGGCCGCCCGATGAGCAGCTACGTCAGCTGGCCGGCGAGGGCGAGCTCAGCGACTCGGCCGTCCTTGAGGCGGAGGTGGATCGACTGCTCGATACGGACATCTCGGAGGGGTCGCTACCGGCTCTCTTCCGAGAATGGCTGATGCTGGAGCGTGTCGAGAACATTGCGAAAACGGCTGAAATCTTTCCTTCCTGGTCGGATGACCTCCGGCAAGACATGTTGGAGGAAACCTCGCGGTTCATCGCAGCGGCCGTCTCAGACGGCGGGCTCGGACAGCTGCTGACCTCACGGGAGGCAGTGGTGAGCGCAGAGCTGGCGGAGCTCTACGGGGTTGGGGACCAACATTCGGGGAACGGTTGGGAGACGGTGTCGCTGCCAGTCGGAGAACGCGCGGGCCTCCTGACGCAGGCGAGTTTCCTTGCGGGCCACTCTCATGCCGTCGAGACCTCGTGGGTGTTTCGCGGGGGGTTCGTGCGGGGTCATTTGCTCTGCGAGGAGCTGCCGCCGCCGCCGGCGGACGTGGATCAAAGCGTGGCCAATGATGATGATCGGCTTACGGACCCGGTCTGTTCCGGTTGCCACGTCCTCATGGACCCCATCGGCAAGGCGTTCGACCGCTACGACGCGCTTGGGAAGTATCGCGAGCAAACGAATGCCGGCGTGATCATCCCGGGGGACGGGGACGTCGTGCAAGGGGGCGTGTCGTTGGACGTCAGCGGAACGTTCGTGTCACCGGTGGAGCTTGCCGAGCGTCTCGGCGAAAGCGAGACGGTTCAGCGCTGCATGACGCGCCAGTTCTACCGTTTCGCGCAGCGGCGCCGAGAGGTGGAAGTGGAGCGCTGTCAGATTGCCGATATGGCGGAGTTGTTTTCCGAATCCGATGGGGATTTTCGTGCGTTGATGCGAGCGGTGGCCCTGTCGCCGAGTTTCGTCGCCTTCGAAAGGAGCCACTAAGTTATGAAGAAGCGTATGTATTCTCCGAGCGTCCTCGGACGGCGAGGTTTTCTGGGTACGTCGATCGGACTGGGGGTGCTGCCTTGGCTGGTACCCGAGCGTCTAGTGGGCGCAAGCCCACTGCGATCGAGAAGAAGGCTGGTTGTGTTCTTCACCCCGAACGAGCCGATCAACACGGATTACTGGATGCCCAAGGGGGGCAGTGGGAGTGAATATGATTTGGAGGGCACGACGTTTCCAGCACCGTTCGACATTCTGAACGACTACAAGCGCGACCTACTGATGATAGGTGGGATGCGTCTGGATTCTGGAAACCATGCTGGTGTGACATCGCTATTGACGGGACACGGTTGGCACGACCAAGACACAGCGGGTGGCGTGGACATTTCGATGGACCAGCTGCTTGCGGAGCGACTGGGAGAGGAGCCTCTGCTATTGGGCGTGGGTAAGCGGCTGAAAGGGGTGCGGGGCTCGTCGAGAATCTCGTACCT
>JAZGFE010000064.1:0-7483 GCA_036479215.1 Nannocystaceae bacterium
CAGGGCCTACGTTGGTACGATCTGTCGCTGACGATGAACCAAGATCGGTTCGTCGCTCTGATGCGAAGATTCGACCAACTTATCCATCGTCAGATATTTTTTCGTGAAGTGCTGGGCGCTGTATGAGGGGATGGCTCAGGGTTCCGATAGGCCAGCCGTCCACAAGGTGATGCCGCAGCACCTCGTGCTCCACCTGGGCGTCTACCTTCTTCATGCCTCACCTCCATGCTGGTCGTGGTCGTGGTCGTCGGCGCGGTCGTGGTCGTCGTCGACGCCGACCGCCGCGCGGATGACCGCGGTCTTGAGATTGTCAGGCACGACGGTCCTGCAAACGCCGCCCAATTCCTCGAAGGCTTCAACGTGTAGCTGCAGCCACGTCTCGATTTTCTGGTCGAACACGATTCGGTCGACGCGATGTCGACTGTGGCCGAGCACCAGAGTGAAGACATGGGATTGGCGCAGTCGCCCGGTTTCGGGGTCCCATAGCTTGCCGACGCTCCCGAAATCGACCTGAGCCACGTCGCCGGGGTCCGTGTCGACGGGAATCACGACGTCCTTCGCATCGATGCCGTGGGCCTTCTTGAATCGGATACAAAGGCGTTTGACCGCCGACAGACTGCCTTTGAAATCGGGCTGCTCCAAACGAAGTCGGTCGTAGGTCGCGGTTGCTTCACCACCATCATCGAGCATCGCTTTGACCACCTCGGTCCATCGATCCACCGTCGACACTTGCCGCGTCGGTGTCGGCTTAGGTGGCTTCGCGGCCTCGACAGCGGCGCGCAACACCGGCAGCTCGTCGACGGGGCCTTCGAGAAGCCCAGCCTCGAGCAAGGCGAGTCGATATTCCCGTTCGGTGTTTGGGCTGATGCCGACCAGGCGCGCGACTTTGCGGAAGCCGGTCTTCATCCCGTGCAGGCGTACGAGTTCTTGTAGATCGTGCATCTTGACTCGTTTCATGGGCCTCCAGATCGAGGCCACAGGAGCCCGTTCGCCAACGTCGCCAGGTCAGAAAAAGGCTGATCTAGCGTCGAAAACGGACCAAATACCTGATGATGTGTTCAGGTTCGCGTGGTCAGTTCTGCCGAACTGGCCGTGGTCACAGCTGCCGAACTGGCGATGGTCAGTTCTGCCGAACTGACTGTGGTCACATAACCCGGGCTGTCACAATCTTCGTGGGTTGCCGGAAGGCCCTCGCGCTCGCCGTCCGAAATACCGAGTCGGCTCGCCGGCAAACAGCCCTGCCCGAGGTCCTCGCACAGCTTCTTTCCGCCGGATAGATCCGGCAACTCGGTCGACGCTCACCCAAGCGCACGCACGCTTGCGCGCGTTCACACGCTTTCTTGGTGGCCGGACGGGGGAGCCGTCGTGCCCCATGAACCCGCGACCACCGGGTAGGAATCGTGATACGATCCCGGCGATGGCCAAATACACGCGCGTGCTCTCTATCGACGGTGGTGGCATCCGGGGCATCATTCCCGGTCAGGTGCTGCGGATCCTTGAGGGGAAGCTTGAGCAGCGGAAGCCCGGTGCGCGTCTGGCCGACTACTTCGATCTGATCGCGGGCACAAGTACGGGGGGAATCCTCGCGTGTATCTATTTGTGCCCCGATGAGAATCGATCGGGGCGTCCGCGTTTTACCGCCGCGGAAGCCGTCCAACTCTATTTGGAAAATGGCGACGAAATTTTTGAGATCCCACTTCTGCACCGTGCTCGATCCCTCGGAGGGTTGAGGGATGAACGGTATCCCGCGGAGGCGATCGAAGAACTGCTGGAGCGATACTTCGGCGATCTCCGACTCAAAGAGCTGCTCCGACCCTGTCTGATCACCGCCTACGACATCAAGAATCGACGCACGGTATTCTTCAACCAGAGCAAGGCTCGGAAGAAAGCCGGCGACGACTTCCTGGTGCGCGAGGTCGCGCGCGCGACCTCGGCAGCCCCGACTTTTTTCGAATGCGCGCGCGTAACCTCAGCGTCCCGGGTACGCTACCCGATGGTGGACGGGGGCGTATTCGCCAATAACCCGACACTGTGCGCGTACGCTGAGGCCCGCAAGTTCGCCGACCGACCCACAGCCAAGCAGATGTTGATCTTGTCGCTGGGGACAGGTGAGCAGCAGCGGCCCTACTACTATAGCCAGGCCAAGAATTGGGGTGCCGCAGAATGGATCGGTCCCGTGCTCGACATCATGATGTCGGGGGTGGCACAGACGGTCGACTACCAACTTCGGCAGATCTACGATGCGGTGGAATCCACCGGTCAGTACCTGAGGCTGCAAGCGAACTTGCCTGAACGCAACGCGGACATGGACAACGCCGATCGCGAAAACGTACAGGAACTCGCCGAGATCGGGACCCGGCTCGCTGAAAAGTCGGACGAGCAGCTCGATGCTTTCGTGGAATTGTTACTGGTGTAGGAGTCCTAGCTGGTGTAGGAGTCGTAGCTGGTCGGCTCGACGTGGATCGAGTGAGGCACCTGTGCTAGGGTCGCGCGGCAACGCAGCGCCTCAGGAGACCCGAGATGGCCATCACCGACAAGCGGAAGCAAAGCCTCTATTTCCCCGAACAGATCCTTGACGAGATCAAGCGGGAAGCCGCCCGACAGGACCGGTCTCTTTCGTGGATCGTGCAAAACGCGTGGAAGCTGGCGCGCCGCGAGCTTGCCAGCTATCCCGGTGCCACGCACATCCCCGATGATGAAGACGTCGGTTCGGGCGGCACGCCGTAGCGTATGGTCCGCGCGTTGTGCTGCATCCGGTTTCGCGCGATGTCGCCCTCGGCGCGCTGGCATCGGAGTGGTCGCCGTCGCCGTGGATTCGGCGGCGATCGGCGGGCCGAGTCCGCGTCGCTGGAGTAGTGCGTTGCGGCTGCTATGTCATCGTCATCGAGCGACGCTTCTGTGCGCGAGCAGTACGAGCGGCTGCCCTATCCGCCGCGAGATCCCGAGCATGAAAAGCGCATGTTGCATCCAACATGTGCCGAACATCTGGACCAGCTGAACTTCCACTGTTTCGGCGGCTCGCAGGACTTCAAGGACGCGTTTCGGGTTCTGGTGGCAGGTGGAGGCACTGGCGACGCTTCGGTGTTCCTCGGGGAACAACTGCGAGCCACAGACGCGAAGATCACTCACCTCGATGTGAGCGGAGCTTCGCTCCTCGTCGCCCGCGAACGCGCGGCGGTCCGGGGATTGACCAACATCGAATTCGTGCACGGATCGTTGCTCGACCTCCGCCCCGCATCATCGGGCCCGTTCGACTATATCAACTGTAGCGGCGTGCTTCATCACTTGCATGATCCGGACGCTGGCATGCGTGCCCTGGCATCCGTGCTTAAGCCGACTGGCGTCATTGGAGCGATGGTCTACGGCCTCTACGGACGTACCGGCGTCTATCAGATGCAGGAGTTGATGCGCCGCGTCAACGGCGTGGACCGGTCGATGCGTGAACAGCTGGAGAACTGTAAATCGATGCTCGCCAGTTTGCCAGCATCGAATTGGTTTCGCCGCCAACGAGAAGAGCTCGTCGATCTGAAAGCCGGCGACGCGGGGATCTATGATCTGCTTCTGCACTCACGAGATCGCGCCTATACCGTCGATGGTGTCTATGACCTCGCAGCCGCCGCTGGCTTGCGGATCTTTACATTCCTCAAGCTCAACGGTGGCGGTCAGGTGGACTACAATCCCGATCGCCACATCAAGGACCCCTGCTTACGCGAGACGATTGCTTCCATGTCAGTGCGTGAGCGACAGGCCCTTGCCGAACTTATCTCCGGCGACGAGATCAAGCACACATTCTACTGCGGACGCGCGCAGGTCGAGGCGCCCTCGTTCGCCGATGAGGCTATGGTCCCCTTTTTGTCCCTTCATTTCGGTGCGCGAGGCGATGCGCACGCGGCCCTCGGAGCGATGATCGAACGTCAGAAGAAGCCCGAGGTCGTGTTCGACTACGCTGGCCGCGAGGTGCGGATCAAACGTACGCCCAATTTGCCTGCCCTCTTCGCTCTCATTGACGGTACGCGGAGTATCGCGGAGATTGTGCTCGCCGCCTCCTCGCATGCGACCACGAGGCGCGAGCGACTGCTTGAGGAGTTCGGTAGTTTGTACGTGAGTATGAAGAACTGCGACCTCATGCTTTTGCGCACCCGACAGGGGCACCGTCCCACACCCTTGGTCGAGCTACAGCGCCGGGTCGTGTTGCGATATATTGATCGGTATTGATCGGTATTGATCGGTATTGATCGGTGAGCTTGGGTGCCGGAGGACATGGCTGGACGTCGATCAGGCTCCCTCGCGCTCGAGGACGATCCGCAGCGCGCGGCGTAGTGGCTCGGCGGCGCCCCATAGCAGCTGGTCTCCGACGGTGAACGCCGCGAGGTACTCCGGCCCCATGCTCAGCTTGCGCAGTCGGCCAATCGGGACGCGAAGCGTGCCCGAAACCATGGCCGGAGAGAGTTCGGATCTCGTTGGGTCGGGGTCGTTGGGGATCACGGAAACCCAGTCATTGCCAGCGGCGAGTGCCGATTCGATGTCTGCGATCGGAATGTCTCGCGTTAGTTTGATCGTCAGGGCTTGACTGTGACAGCGCATGGCGCCGACCCGGACGCAGATTCCGTCGACGGGGATGAGTGGCGCGCAGCCGAGAATTTTGTTGGTTTCGACTTGTCCTTTCCACTCCTCGCGGGACTGGCCGTTCTCCATTTTCCCGTCGATCCAAGGGATCAGGCTGCCCGCGAGCGGCACGCCGAAGGCGTCGTGGGGCAGTTGATCGTCTCGTAGAGCCCGCGACACGCGGCGGTCGAGGGCGAGTATCTCGCTGGCTGGGTCGTCGCTGAGCTCCCGTGCAGCATCGCCGACGGCTGCCATCTGACGCACAAGCTCCCGCATGTTGCGAGCCCCTGCTCCGGAGGCCGACTGGTACGTCATCGACGAGATCCACTCGATGAAGCCGCGCTCGAACAGGCCAGCGAGAGCCATCAGCATCAGGCTGACGGTACAGTTGCCACCAATGAGGTCTTTGGTTCCCGCTGCGATCGCGTGGTCGATCTGCGCTCGGTTCACCGGATCGAGTACGATGACGCTGCTGTCGTGCATTCGCAGGGATGAGGCCGCGTCGATCCAGTAGCCTCGCCAGCCACGTTTTCGTAGAGGTGGGTGGGCGCTGTTTGTATACTCCCCCCCCTGACAGGTCACGATGACGTCCATCTCGGCTAGCTTGGAGGTGTCGTGGGCGTCGAGTAGTGACTGTGTGCACCCGCCGGGTCGCGGGCTCGGTTGACCGGCTTGCGAGGTGGAGAAAAAATGTGACTCGAAGTGTTCGAAGTCCCGTTTTGCTTCCATACGGTCGAGGAGAACGGAGCCGACCATGCCGCGCCAACCGATGAATCCGACGTTGATCATTGCCATGCTCGCGGGGAAGGTGGCTTGTTAGCCTCCTTTCGGGCGCGGAAGCAAGGGACTGCTCTCACGCTACGCTTGAAGCGTGCGCGCATTGCGCGAGCGGCTCGCCCGAGGGCGGATCTTGGCTGCTCCCACTCGCCCCGCCCACCGTGACGGTGGGCGGCTGAATGTCGTTATCTGCGCTGTCCTACGCTCCGCGGCTCGATAGTTGGCCCTTCGCCGCGGTTGGCGCTGGACGCCGCTGCGTGTATGTTTGAACGTCCCCGTTTGCGGAGCACCGAATCAATGGCGACCCACAAGACCCCTAGCAATCTGGCATCGATCTTCGTCGTGGGCATCGTGGGCTTGGCGATATTCGTGCTGCTTCAAGGTCAATCTCCACGTGAGGACTTGCCCCTTCGGGAGCGGGACGCCGTCTCCATCGAGAAGGGCAAGTGCTCTACCGTGCTCGACCGCGACAAGATGGACGAATCTTTGGGGTTGGGCATCCGTTTCCTGCTGGCTCACCAGCGACCGGAGGGGAACTTCGACTACGAGTACGATTGGGTGAAGGACAAATACACCCCCGGTGATAGTCAGGTTCGTCAAGCTGGCGCGGCGTGGGGCCTGGCGCTCATCTACCACGACAGCCCATCCACCGAGATTGCCGGGGCCCTTGACAAGGCACTCGCATTCTTCGAGAAACACTCTGCGGTCACTGCCGCGGGAGCGCGCTATGTCGTCTATCCCGGTGACGCGAAGGGCTCGCTCGGCACCGTTGCTCTCGTCGCCTTGAGCCACATCGAGTACCTGCGGGGAGGGGGCGAGACCCTCGGCCGCGTCCGCAAGAAGCACCTGCGTAAGCGCGTGGACGAGTACATCGACTTCATCCTGTCTGCGCGCCGAGAGGGGGGGCGTTTTCACGGCAAGTACACCCACGCAGACGGTGAGCCGACCGGTCGGCCTTCGCCCTACTTTGACGGAGAGGCGCTGCTCGCGCTAACCAAGGCGGCGCGCTATCTGGGACGCGATGACCTGCGTGCGATCGTCCGCGAGGAAGCGGACCTGGGCTACCAGCTCAACAACGTGCAGGCCCGCCAAAAAAATCCGGACTCGGGCACGACGAAGGGCTACTATCAGTGGAGCTCAATGGCGTATTTTGAGCTGGCCACCAGTGACTGGGGTGATACGGCGAAGTACGGTGATTGGCTCATCGAGCTGGCGGACTGGATGATCGACGTCCACCGCACGCTCAAGCGCGGGAGAAACACCGCCTATGCCTATGAAGGAATCGTCCCTGCCTATCGTGTTGCGGCCCTTCGCGGCGACCGTCATCATGCCGAAAAATTTGGTTGCACGATCGAGAAGGGACTCGCCAAACTGACATCTTGGCAGTTGGGTCATCGCTTGGCCAACAAGCACATCGTGTCTCGGAAGCCGTCGGGCAGTGCCGCGTTGGGTGGGATTCAGAATCATCGCAAGGAGGCGCCGTTGCGGATCGATGTGACGCAACACCAAATGCACGCGGTGATTCTCGCGCGGCGCTACTACTGGACCACAGGCGCGACCTAGACTCGATGGTAGGAGACGATGCGGCCGCGCGCGGCCGACGGCCTTCGTGATCGCCGTCCAAAGTAGCGTCTGTGGTCGTTCCTGAGGCGTTGATTTCTTCTCGTTTCGGTGGCCGAAAGACATTGGTCGTTCGCCGGGCTCGCGGGCAAGCTACCGTGGGCGGTGTCATGATCCGTTTCTCCTATCTTTGTGCCGTTCCCGGGATACTCAGCGTGTGCCTGCTCGCACCGGCGTGTGGAGCGGAGCCACAAGACGGCGTCGAACAGGGAGGAGATGGAGATGGAGATGGAGATGGAGATGGAGATGTGGGAGGGGATGGAGATGTGGGAGGGGATGGAGATGTGGGAGGGGATGGAGATATGGGGGGGGACGGAGATGGGGGAGGAGATGGAGATGGAGATGGGGGAGGAGACGATGATGATGATGATGATGATGACGACGATGATGATGATGACGATGACGATGACGATGACGATGACGATGACGATGACGATGACGATGACGATGACGATGACGATGACGATGACGATGACGATGA
>JAZGFE010000065.1:0-10280 GCA_036479215.1 Nannocystaceae bacterium
GCCGGGGTTGCTCAGCAAACGGTCCACTTGTTTGACTGCATGCTTTTCTGCCGTGCCTCGCACGGCAGCGAGTCCTCGGCCGATCGCGTGGATACCAAGCGACGCGGAACGAAGCACGCCGACAACAGCGTTGGAAAGGGAAAGAACTCGCTCCTCGAGCACCCGGGCAAAGCTCGCCGCCTTGGAGTGCGCGAGCGCGTCGACGAAGTCGACCTTCGGCTGCCCCTGGCGCGTGCCGATGTCGAAGGCGCGAGCCAGCTCGAAGAGGCGCGCTTTTGTCAAACATGTCAGGCAGGTGCGTTTGGTTGGGCGCGCCACGGTCGCCAACCCTACTCGGCCCAGTGCTGCGCTTCAATGCTCGTCGCGTGGCGAACCCGCCTGATCACCTGCCGGCCGTGCTGAGGCGACAGAGGATGTCGGAGGAATCGTTCGAGATCCCCGGGAGATCGTCGAAGGCGGGTACCCAGCTGTTCGCAGCTGAGATCATCAGGTCCCTCAGGTTGCCGTGGCGCCTGAAGCCGCGCCGAGAAAGGGTCGACCGTCTCCCCAGCTCGGCCGAGAGGTAGGAGGTCCCGAGCACCGCAACGCGCGCGGAGGCGCCTCGAAGTACGGCTCGAAGTACGGCTCGAATGGGACGGGTGGACTCGGTTTCGCCACGTGAGTCGATATGATCAATCGTTCCCCGTTCCCCGTGCCCCGTGCCCCGTGCCCCGTGCCCCGTGCCCCGTGCCCCGTGGGTGTCAACGTTCGGCTCACCAACGCGATGCATCGCATCAGCTGCCTGATCGCCTGCATCCCGTATGACGTTCGTAGCGCCTCCCGAAACGCCGCATTCCAGTGCACCAGGTTCTCCAAGAGCTGCGCTGAGGGTCGTCTACGCGGGCACTGGGGAGTGTCGGGTAAGAGGCTTCGCAGAAAACGTGCGGCGATCCGGCCCGATCCGGGTCGGGGCGCAGCATCGGCTGGCAACACGGCCACGCCACCGTACGATTGCGACCCATCGGAGGAAGCATCCGTCATGCCAGTGAACGACGAATCAGCGCGCGGATTCTATGGTGCCGACGCCGGCGAGCATCTGAGCTATCTCGAGTACGGGTCGATAGATCTCAGCCGCCAGCGCAAGAATGTCACGGGCTTCTTGCTTCACCAAGATGCGTACGACTTCTACTATCTCTCCCGCTATCTGCGTGACATTTTCGTCTACCGAGATGTCATCGCAGACGCGGATGCGAGTCCGAAGCGCCTCGCGGATGCGGTGACACGGACGGCGCACGGTAGCCTGCCCAATTTGTTGCTGAAGTACGCCGCGCTTTGCACTGCCCGAGAACTCCTGCCCCATGGTGAGTGCCTACGGCTGTGTGAAACGGGCTCCTCCGTGTTTGGGATCATCGATGAGCTCCTCGCTACCAACGCCGCGCTCGGGGGGCTGGAACTGCGCAGCTATCTAGAGCGCGCCCACTTTGTGGGCCACGAAATCTCTGAGCTGATGAACCGGACCACGGAAGCGATCCATCCGAACATGGCATTTTCGTTCGCCACAGACGCACGCGCGAAGGATTTTCTGGCGCGAAGACTCGCGTACGACGTGTACTATTGCATGTCGGTGTGTTTCCAATACTGCCTCGAGAGCGCACAAGAGTTGGCCGCGATCTGCCAGCCCGCGAAGCTGTCGGTCCTCAATCAACTCCCGGTGAGCCTGCAGGCGTCGCGTCCGGTGGTGCTCGCCACGGGAAAGCGAGGCGTCAACATCTCCCTTTCTGAGTTCATCGACGGTGTGGCTCAGCTCGACCTTGCGTTCTACTTTCAGCACTCTCAGCTGAAGTATTACGAGGCGGGGGAGGTGTTGCGCGCAACACGTGCCAGCGAGGCCCATTCCACGCTCTATCTTGTGGGTCTTGTGGGGCGGCCGCTTTGGGTCGAGACCTTTATCTCCCACTACGCGCGCATCCATAGCCAACTCGAAGCGGGGGGCGTGCCACTTGTGTCCTCTCTCACAAAGTGGATGCCGATCTCCGATCTTCCCAACTCATTTGGCAGTACGTCGACCGAATCGTATATCTAGGGTCTCGGGCGAAGCTCGAGCGTCGGAGCCTGGACTGTTGTCCAGTTCCTGCTTCGCTAGTCGCTCGATGGGCACGCAGCCGAGTACGTAGCCAGAAGTTCGTCATAGAGGGCCTCAAGACGCACGATCTCACGGTGCATGCCGTGGGCCTCGACGTAGCGCGCCACGTTGGTACGCCAGTCCAGAAACGCGTGGGGACGCAGGTGCTGGGCAAAACTCCCGAGCTCCTCCGACGGAATCGACAAGCCGAGCCCGTGCTCCTGCACCAGTCGAGATGCGGCCTCGAACTCCGACGTTACGAGCACGGGCAGACCCGCCTCAAGGTACGGAAAGATCTTGGTACCGATGCCGTACTGGATGAGTTCGGGGCGTGTCCAGTAGCCTTGCGGTGGCACCTTGAAGGCCATCAACCCGAGATCGTAGCCGGCGATTCGTGCCGGCAACAGGTCCGGAGGCGCGCCGTCGACCATGCGGAAGGTCGGAAAGGCCGAGAGCAGGTCGCGGTACGCCGTGTGTAGGCCCGTGTCGACGCCAAGGGGCCGATAGGGATCATGTAGTACGTCTACCTCGATGCCCTGCTCGAGCAGGCAGCGAAACACCTCGGGCAGTGTCTGGCCGCCAAAGGCGTGCACCGGGACATTGGGCACCGGAGGCCCGCTCACGCCACCGGCGTACACCGCACGGACCGGGCGACCGGTAGGCGGGGCGTACGCCTGCGGCTCGTGGCAACAAAACTTGGGGCTCGGATAGGGCCAAAACACCATGAAACGGGTGAGCCGGCCGTGCGATTCGGAGAGAACACGCCAGGCAGGTGGCGCGAAACGAGTCAGCACGGCGTCGGCTTCGCGACATATTTCGCCCTCCATGGCGAGATCCAGCTTAACGTCGTCGATGGGGAAACGCAGCGCCAACAACTCCAGATCCCCGATCAACGAAGCAACGTCCACGAATTCGGCCACCACCGGTACGTGTGTACACGCCCGCTGTACTGCGACGGTCGTATGATAGTCGAACTGCCAGGTCTGCACGTGCACCACGCCCGTGTGTACGCGTCGAAGCAAGGCCTCGAGTAGCAACAGGCTGTTTTGGATGCGCCACGACCCTGCGAACGCGCTCGCGATACAGGCCTCTAGGCCCTGCGCGTGGGGTTCGAGGTACACCAGGTGGCAGGTCCAGCCACGCTCCCGCAAATGCAGCGCCTCCCTCACAATCGAAAAATAGGGCCGCCGCGCGATGAACAGCACCTGCCTCGATCCAGCAGCGGCCAGTCGCTCGGTAATCTCCACAAAGGGTGTGCGCGAGATCAGGGCATCCAGATACGCGGTCACCTGGGCTGCGGAGCCGGCACCCAGCGCCTCGGTAAACGCAGCCGTTGTTACGGACCACAGCTGCGAAGTGTCGAGTTTGTCCACGAGCTCGTGAAGCGTGGCCCGCACCTCTTGCGCCGCCATTACCGGGGGACGACGGCACCGCTCCCGGTCAAACCGCTCGCTCGTTTCACGGGTCCAGGGCGCCATTTGGCCCATTTAACGGCGATCTAAGGCGGCAGCCTGGCACGAAAACGCTCCGCTCCATGCGGTCTACGATCGCCACGGGGGTGACGCGAAATCCCCTGCGCTGGTCTGCGCTGGCCATGTTGTGGGTCGGACGCCCGTGATGGAATCGCTTTCGCCCGTGTCACGGACCCGCCTCGACCTCTACGAGCACATCATCCCCCACACCCGGTCGAAAATCGGCCCCGGTGGAGCGCCCCATTCATGAACCGACAAGATATCCGCTTGCCCGCCGCCGCCTTTGATTTCGCCAACGGCACATCCGCTGACGTTGGGGGTGGCGTGGACTACGACTCCATCCTCCTCGCGTCGTACCTGCTGGAGGAACAAGCCGCGTTGGGCATCGGTGGACCTGTGTGTGAGATCGGCGTCAAAGAGGGGCGTTTTCTGGTCGTTCTCGCGAGCTACACCGGCGAGGGTGAACACATCGTAGGGGTTGATCCGTACTACGATCTTCCTGATCTCAAGCCGGTGCCACAGCAAAATATCGAGGCGCTCGCTGGGGCGGGAGAGCGAGTCGTGTTCCACTACGAGGATTCTCGCCGACTGACGGCGGCGCAACTCTTGCCGCCTGGTGCCGACGGATTTCGGTTCATACATATAGACGGCAATCACGAAGAAGATTTCGTGCACAATGACCTTGAACTCGCCGCCACGTTGATCCAGCCGGGCGGGATCGTGGCGCTGGACGACTACTTCCACTATTCTGGGATCGGCGTGTCCTCGGCCCTATTTCGCTTTTTTAGCGAGCGCCCCGACACAGAGCTCGCGCCCTTGGTCACGTGCGGCCCAAAATTCTACCTGTGCACGCGTTCGCATCTCGACTTGTACCGAGCGCGGTTCTTGCGACGTTTCGACTGTGATCGACGTCCCATCCTCAAGACCACTTGGCTGGGAAAGCCGATCATATCGGCGCACCTCACGGGCCGCCTCGCCGAGCGCATCGAATCGCTCAATATGCCGCGGGTGCTCGCCGACCAGGCCGCCGCCGCGCATCCAAATGCCCGTCTCTCGGGCTGAGCACAAGTTTGCACACACGTCATGGGATCTAAGTACAGTCACGATCACCCCGTCCGCCGGATAGCGGTGGTCGTGGGAGCGGGATCGAGGTCATGATCATTTGGCTCGTCGGCCTGTCCGGATCGGGCAAGTCCACCATTGGGAAGGCCTTGTACCAGAGGTGGAGGGCCAGCGACCACCATACGGTGCTGCTGGATGGCGACGCCGTACGGCGAGCTTGTGGGGCGGATCGCCTGCCTGCCGACTACACCGTGGCCGGCCGGCGACGCAACGGGGAGCGGATGGTGCAATTGTGCGAGGCACATGACGCCATCGGACGCAACGTGGTGTGCTGCATTCTCTCGATTTTCCCCGATATGCGGAGCGAGAACCGCACAAGGTTCTCACGGTACTTCGAGGTCCACGTCCGAGCGTCGATGGAAACCGTTTCTGCCCGAGATACCAAGGGCCTGTACCGCGGGGCCCGGGAGGGCCGCGTGACGAACGTGGTGGGTGTGGACATTCCTTTCGAGCCGCCGTCGCAGCCCGACGTGATCGTCGACACGGATCCGGGAAGCCCTTCGGCCACCGTCGCTGCGGCGTCTATTTTGGACCTCGCTCTCTCGCGCCGGGCTGCCCGACCCGTGGCCTCGAGTTACACCTACACCCAGCGCGACCGCCTGGAGGACCGCAACACATACTTCTATAGCGCCTATCATGGTCCCGCCCTGCTCGAGGACTGGCGCCGGGACCGAACTCGCCTGGGCGACCGCACGGCACCCATGCCCCACGGAGAAGCGTTTGCCTTGCCCGAGCCCGGCACGGGTGTGGACCTGCGCCGACTGCTACATACGCTGGTGGTGGCGGTGCATTCCGAAGGGGTGCTCGACCGCCGAGCGTTATGGTGGCTGTTGTGGGTCGTGCGGAAGTTCGAGGTGAGCAAACGTCTCTTTCCTGAGTACGGGGCCGACCTCGTGGCCCATGATCGCGCCAACTACGGGCAGCACGATCTCTACGTCCGCACCGCTGAGCTCGTGGAATGTGCCTACGTTCGAACCGGAGAGCTGAATTTCCTCAACTGCCTGCTCAAGCTTGACGATACCTTGGTTTCGGTGGGCCAACGGCTGGCGCCGAGTATGCGCAAACGGGCGGCCCGCGTCCTTCTTGCTGAACAGCGCCATATCCAAGACCTTGCCCGCAGGCTGGAGGTTTCCACATGAATCTGGACCGCGTGGTGTTCCTGGCCGCCTACACCCGTCGCTCGCGTGCCTACGCCCATGCCATGGTAGCGCGCGACTTTCGACCCGAGCATGTGATCCTGTTTGGAGCCGAGGCTCAACGAGATACGCGTCTTGAGGGGATCTGTGCCACTGGTGGTTGGACGACGGAGCGCCTTGGCGTTCCCGACGTGAACGCGGCGGAGATCCGCGACCGAGTCGCTGAGCTCGATCCCAGTTTCGTGATCTTTTCCGGCTACGGCGGTCAGATTTTGCGAGATGGACTCATTGCCTTTGGCACGCGATTCCTGCATGTGCACTCCGGCTGGCTGCCCCAGTACCGCGGCAGTACCACCCTCTACTACAGTCTGCTCCGCGAGTCCCGGTGCGCAGCTTCGGCCCTCCTTCTCGACCGGAACATCGACACCGGGCCCATTGTCGCGCGGAAACACTATCCCGCCCCGGCGTCGAGTACCGAGGTAGATCACGGCTACGATGGCGAGATCCGTGCGGACCTACTAGTCGATGTTCTGGAGCACTACGTACGAGAAGGCGACCTCCCGCAGGCCAACGAACAGCGACCCGAGGTCGGCACGACCTATTACGTGATTCATCCGGTGCTCAAGCACCTGGCGATGTTGTCCCTGGCACAGAACCGGTCGGCATGAGTGCATGCACCGGCCTGCCGAGCGCGGTTTCCATGCGGGGACGATTTGCACTGGGTACCCGGTGCGAATGGGAGCCGCCACACGAGCTTTGCGACCTGCCGGCTCGGAAGCGGACCGGGCTGCGGCGCCGCGTCTTGCCCGACTCGCCCCGGTTTCCACTACTCAGCGTGGCGAGTGTCACCGCCGAATTCGTGCCAGCAGGCCATGGGGCCTCCCCGCCTCGAGGGTTCGTTGTCACGGTTGATGACTGGGTCGAGGTCGAGGTCGAGGTCGAGATCGAGATCGAGGTCGAGGTCGAGATCGAGATCGTTGTCACGCGTGGTCGTTCGGTGGCCGTTCGGTGGGTTCGGACGCGGGAGCCAACGGACGCGGAGGACGAGTGTGGCATCCACCGGCGGGTGGTGTACGGGGGCGCTAAATTATGAAAGGAATTATCCTCGCGGCGGGTCGTGGGTCCCGCATGGGGTGCATGACCGACGCACGCCCAAAATGCCTCACCGTACTGGCGGGTCGCTCTCTGCTTGATTGGCAGCTGTCGGCATTGAAGTGCGCCGGCGTACGCGACGTGACCGTTATCCGGGGGTATCGGAAGGAGTGCCTACGCGGTCCCGGCTATCACACCGCGGACAACGAGCGTTGGGCTGAGACGAATATGGTGGCCACTTTACAATGTGCCCACGATCTCCTGGCCGCAGGTCCGGTGGTGGTGAGCTACGGCGATATCGTGTATCACCCCGAGCATCTGCGGGCTCTAGCGGCTGCCAGGGCGCCCATTGCCATCACCTACGATACTCTGTGGAGGTCTCTTTGGGGGGAACGGTTCGAGGACCCCAGCGAGGATGTCGAGACCTTTGAGGCGGCGGCCGGTCGCTTACAGGAGATCGGAGGAAGGCCGACGGACATGGACGCCGTGCAGGGGCAATACATGGGCCTGCTGCGTTTCACACCCTCGGGCTGGGGGCAGGTCCTTGATTGCTTGGCGGCACTCCCGGCCGAGGGACGGCCAAAGCTCGATATGACCAGCTTACTGCGGGCGCTCCTCACTCGCGATGTCGAGATCGAGACCGTTGGCGTGGATGGAGGCTGGTGCGAGGTGGACTGTGCGCAGGACGTAGCGATCTACACAGGGCGCCTCAGGCAACCAGGCTGGGCGCACGACTGGCGATGGTCTGAATCCTAGCGAGGTCAGGGGGAGTAGAGACGTCAGGTTGATCAGCCGTCAGCCGTCTTGGCACAAAGGGCAGCTCGTGAGGTCGACAGAGAATGCGCCGGGCGGCAGTTTTTTCCACGCTCGATGTCGTGGGGAGGCGGGTCGAGGGCAGACGGCCACGCGGAAGCCGGTGCGCGCACGACCGTCGGGCGACCGTGCGATTCGCGTGACTCGGAAAAATCAGCCTTGGGCGTGTCCTAGCTTGCGGCTTGAGATTTCTGGTGGGGATACTTGCTCCCATAGTTGCGGCGCTCAGGCGCGCGGCAACGCTGGCAACGCTGGTTGGCGTGCCGGTCTTCGAAGCGGGAGCTGCCGACGAGGGTGCGACTGCGGTCGCCGAGAAGGAAGCCGACGCGGACGCGGGCCGCGTGCGCTGGCGGCCCAGCAAGGGCCTGCACACCCTCATGATCACGTTTGGCCACGCCACACCTGCCATCCGGTGGAGCGGCAGGGCGGTGGAAGCGGCGGCGTGCGATTGCGACGACTTGAGCTCGGTCGGCGACCCGGATGACGGGTCCGGGAGCATGGAGGTCCCCGACAACCTGGACCCAAATCTTCGTCAGCAATACGGCCTGCGCTACCAGTATCTCCTCCGCGCCGCCCTCGGGCTCGAGGCCGAGGGCGTGCTGAGCCCCCGTGCCGGGCGTCAGCGAGGACTCTCCCGCTGGGGGCTGCGCGGCCATGCACTCGCGCAGGCAGCACGGGCCAATCTCGTCCCGTTTGCACTCGTCGGCGTGGGCCTCAACCATGAATACGATGTCGGAGGCGGTGTCCTCGTGCCCGAGGCGCACCTGGGAACGGGCGCTGCCTGGCATATTGCCCGACGTTGGGTGCTGCGGACTGACCTTCGGTATGCGGTGGGACCGGATACGATGGGTGTACCAAGGTGCAGAACAAGGGAGTGCGTGGTCTCGCGCACAGTTTCGCGTGGAGCGTCGGGGTCGGCATGGTGTTCGGTCGCCCGAGACCGAAACGTATTCCGCTGGCTCAAGTTCCGCCCGTGGCCCAGGATCTGCCCACAGTCGAGCCCGATCTTCCGCCGGCTGGGGACGATGGGGACTTGTGTCCCGGCGAAGACGAGACCTGGAACGGCTACCGTGATGACGACGGCTGTCCCGATGAGCTGCCGACCCTCGATGAGGGAGAGATCGAAGCGTGGATCGATTTGGCCGTGTCCTCGGAGGTGAAGACTATCCCACCGCCGCCCTTGCCGAGCTTCGAGAGCGTGCGCTTCGACGACAATCGCTATCGTCTGCTCGTGTCCGGTGTCGACACCGTGGACGCTGTGGCGCAGTTTCTGGTCCGCCACCCCGATGTGCTCGTCTTGGTCACAGGTCATGCCGATCCACGCGGAACTGCGGGTCACAACTTCGATCTTTCTCTGCGTCGCGCGCGAGAGGTGGAGGCCCAGCTACGGGCGCGCGGCGTGCAAGCGTCGCAGATCGTCGCGCACGCCATGTCCGACGCCAACGCGCAGGGAACCCAGCAGGGGGAGACACGGCTGGCGGAAGATCGGCGCGTCGAGTTCCTCCTGCTGCGTCCGTAGTGGGTGGCGTCTCAGACCCTCGCTGTGCGCACTATCTTGTTCGCGCATTATCTTGGTCGCGCACTATCTCGGTCGAGTCGGTCGGTCGGTCGGTCGGTCGGTCGGTCGGTCGGTCGGTCGGTCGAGTGGACGGGCCGCCGCACGGGCTTCGGATCAACTCGGCCAGTTCAACGACGATCGCGCAACGGGGAGCAGTCTTTGACCCTGGGTGTTGTCCGCGGGCTGTTCCGCGTCCGCGATCGCCTTGAGCAGCTTCCGCATGTCCCGCGTCGAGCAGGCCGTAGGGTGCCAGCTAATCTGGCACGGGAAACACCAACCGGGCAAGAACGCCCAGTTGAGGCCATCATGGCTGCCTCAGAAAGCCCCGGCGACGCCCGGAGCCGGCTGGGATTTGAAATCGGGGACACGGAGTTGCTTGCTCGCGATAAGGTGGTCTGCGACCGCCTTATCGACGTCCTTGCCGCCGGTCGAGGACGCGCGGAACCACGTTCTGATCTTAACCCGTATGAACGGCGTCGCAGAACGCGCGGGGCGGGTCAAGTGCGCGAAGTTGGCGGACTGTCTCAATATGACAGTACACATCTACGATCTCGGGCAAGTTTCCGTGTGCGCTTGTATGATCATGTGGGCGAGACCTTTTCGACCATCAGCCACGATTCGCGTAGGCACACGCGGTGTCATATGTACGCGTAGGTGGGCCCGAGAACTTTCCACTGCCGAGGTCTCTACCCGACTCTCCGCACGTTGAGATCGTTGTACTCCTGAATATTCGACCCCCTCACGGAGCGTCTTCGACGCTAGCGACGCCCAGCAAATCCAACAGCGTACGCTGGATTTCGCTCAGCGGATCCCAGAACATCTTGTTCGAGTCGACCGTGTTCCTGATGTGGGCAATGGTCGCCGTGGCCCTTGAAATCCCAAGGGCGCGATGCCGACGTGTGCGTGTGCGTGTGCGTGTGCGTGTGCGTGTGCGTGTGCGTGTGCGTGTGCGTGTGCGTGTGCGTGTGCGTGTGCGTGTGCGTGTG
>JAZGFE010000066.1:0-25107 GCA_036479215.1 Nannocystaceae bacterium
GATATCGAGGATTTGAAAGTGCCGGTTGTGGATGTGCAGTGGATGGGCCATTCCGGCTTGATTCGACACGTCCCAGATTTCGACGTTTCCCGCCGGTATGCGGTAGTTGATGGCCGCGGGCACATCCGTAAGCCCGGTCATCTGCTCCCCATTGATCAAATGCGCGCCCATCGCCATGGACATGGCGATGGGACGGGTCTGCACCGCGTCCGACTCCGCAAGTCTGTCAATAGGTGCGAACACATCGGGAGGGTTCACCGTCAACGCCGGTGGATCGCAGATTTCAAATGACATCAGAGAAAACGTGCTGCCGTCTAGCGCGTCGGCGAACATGCCCCCCGTGTTACCCGCCGCGAATAGTCGGCCCACAACTTGCCCCGAGTAGCTGCGCAGGCCAACCTGGCCGCCCACCGCGTCGCTCGAGAAGTCGACTAGGATCTCGGCTCTCTCGGCCGGGCCCAAGAGCACGCGAGTCGTGGTGATCGGCGCTTCGAACAGGCCTCCGTCCCCGCCGATATAACTAAAAGATCGATCATCCGAGAAGCCGATGTTGTAGTTACGCGCGTTGGAGGCGTTGAGAATCCTGAAACGTACGATCCCCTGGTGCACTTTGAAGTCGGGCTCGATGATGCCGTTGACGAGCATGATGTCGCCCTTGAGACCCGCCATGCGATCGTGCATCGACGGCATGCCCTCATTCGAATACGGGTGGGTTCCGTCGGCGGAGAAACGACGGTCCTGAATCACCAACGGCACATCGTCCACGCCATAGGTCACGGGGAGATCGTACGCTTGCTCAGGATCGTCGAGATAGATCAACCCGGCGATACCCATGTATACCTGGCGTGCTGTGGTGTGCATTCTATGCGGATGATACCAAGCCATCATCGCACGCTGCACCACGTCGTACTCGCTCACCCACGTCGCTCCCGCCTCGATGGGTTGATAGGGTCCCCCATCGCTTTTCGCAGGAAGCTCGATACCATGCCAATGCAGCGTCGTCGTCTCCCCCAGCGAGTTCGTGACTTCGAGCCGTACACGCTCACCCCGCCGAAAATGTAGAGTAGGCCCAAGAAAGGCACCGTTGACCCCGTAGGTTGCCGTCGCCTGTCCCGCGATCCATTCCACAGTTCCCGCCTCGATATTGAGCTCGAACACGCGAAGGCCATTGGAGAGTTCCCCTTCGAGCATCGGCGGCACCGGCATGGCTTCACAGTTGCTGCTGCCTCCGCCCGTCGAGCCGGTCTCCTCACTGTCGCCTTCCGGATCCTCACTGTCACCTTCCGTACCGTCATCATCATCATCATCATCATCGTCATCGTCATCGTCATCGTCATCGTCGTCGTCGTCGTCATCGTCATCGCCATCGCCATCGCCATCGCCGCCGTCCGGTGACTGATCGTCATCGCTCATCTCGGGGTCGTTTTGATCGCTCTGTGCGTCGGAATCGTCGCCATCCTCCCCATCGGCATCGGGATTTCCGGGCCCACCCGAGCTCG
Source organism: Nannocystaceae bacterium (assembly GCA_036479215.1). Taxonomy (GTDB): domain Bacteria; phylum Myxococcota_A; class Polyangia; order Nannocystales; family Nannocystaceae; genus FL481. The sequence continues at coordinate 1,500 of JAZGFE010000066.1, forward strand.
AACTCGATCCCGACTCGCCGATCTCTCCGACCGGCCCGTCGCTCCCCTCGCCGCATCCAGCCAGCACGTGGGGCACAACGGCTCCGGCGCCTGTGAGTTTTAACATGGTCCGGCGATAGATGGGTTCGGGTGACTTCTTCAGGGCGTGGATCGCTCCCTGAGCTCACTCAGGGCACGCAACCGCGCAGACGGGTCGCTCGGTGGCCTGTTGGAGTCTGGTTTCCTGAGCGACGTTCGTGCCAACACCCCAGAATCGCTCAAATGGCACCGAATGGCCACAATTCACGGCCCCCAGCTCAGGGAGCAATCCACGCCCCTTCTTCATACGCTGCCGAGGCATGTATCAGTCCCATGGAGCCTTGTCGCCGTCTTCTCGCGTTCGCCTGAGCATTAATGTGGTCGAGACTCGACATCGGCATACAGCTCACGGATCCGAAGCGCCTGCCTTGTTCGAAACGCAACTTTCGCAACAAACTGGCGATGGCGCGTGCGCGGAGCGAACGCAAAGCTCGGGTCGGACTGCGCTTACTCGCCTAGCGGAGAAGCCGGCCCGGCCCGAATACGAGTGCCCCATCCCGCACGGCGACGTCGATGTCAAAGACGCGGCCCAACAATTCACAGGTCAGCACATCAGCCGCGGATCCAAGCGAGTAGGTCCCGATCGCATCGCCATGGAGGCATAGCACCCTATCCGCCACACGCCGGGCCAGGTCGACCTCGTGCATCGACACCACCACCACCTTGCCCGCGTCCGCCAGCTCTCGGCACTGCTCCAATATCGTAAACGTATGACCGATATCGAGGGCGGTGGTTGGTTCGTCGAATATCAGGACATCCGCCTCCGTACACAGCATGCGGGCCAACATGACGCGCTGCAACTCTCCGCCGCTCAACGATTTCATGCCGCGGTGGCGAAGATGATCGGTCTGCGTCTGTTGAAGTGCCGCATCGAGAGCCCGATAGTCCCCCTCGCGGTACCCACCGAACCACGGCAAGTGTGGCACCCGACCCAACAGCACGACGCGCTCGACCAGCATATCGTGTGGATAGTCCGGGCGCTGTGCGAGATACGCAACGCGCCGAGAAAGCGAACGGCGACTGCAGGCCGACAACGGATCGCCGCCAAGCTCGACCCAGCCCTCCTCCGCCGCCCGCAAGCCGAGAAGAGCCTGCAGCAAGGTTGTCTTGCCCGATCCGTTCGGCCCCACAACGGCCAACACCTCGCCCGGTCCACAGCACACTTCGAGCTCGCGAAACAACCACCGAGATCCACCAGGCGGCGCGCCACCGAACTGCGTCGTCGACGGGTCACGCGACGACCCACACGAGACCCCAGTCGCGGGCCGAGGCGAAACAGAACTCCGAGCCCCATTCGACGGCACCCGGTACCCCAACCCTATCGCCCTTAGCACGACCCGGCCTCGTTTCGTCTCCGATGCAGCAGCCACACAAAAAAACTTCCCCCCACAAGACTGGTCAACGCACCGGGCGCGACATGATAGGGGGTGATGGCCCGTGTCACGGTGTCCACGACCACAAGCAGCGACGCACCGAGGAGCATCGAGGCCGCCAAGACACGTGCGTGACCAGCCGGCACAAGCTGGCGTGCCACGTGCGGCACGATCAAGCCAATGAATCCGATGACCCCAACCGCGGCCGTGCTGGCACCCACCAACAAACCCACCGTCAATGCCACCAGAACGCGGAGACGGCCGCGCCGCAGACCCATGGTTGCGGCAGTCTCTTCCCCGAGGAATAGGACATCGAGTTGGCGATGCAGCGCCATGGCCACGGCGAGCCCCGTCACGATGGGTGGCAAGGTCCATCCCACATGGCTCCAACCCCGTCCGTCGAAGCTGCCCAACATCCACGAGAGCGCCTTGCGGGAGAAATCCCAGCTATCGAGACTCAGCGAGAGCACACAGGTGCCCACCGCCCCCGCGACAGAGCTGAGCGCCACGCCCGTCAGAAGCAGCACCGCAGAAGAAGCCTGGCGTCCGGCGAGAAGGTAGAGCAGTGCCAATACGATCGAGGCCCCACCCGCAGCCAAAGCCGGCGTCACCCACAGTGCCCGCTCGTCGAGACCCCAAGCGAAGCCCAAAATGACAGCGGCCGCGGCCCCGGCTGAGATTCCCAGCAGCCCGGGCTCGGCCAGTGGGTTGCGAAACATGCCTTGGGTCACGACCCCACTCGCAGCAAGAGCCGCCCCCACCAAGATCACGAGCACCAACCGCGGAAACCGCAGTTCCCACAGGATGACAAAGGCTCGGTCCAAACCCGGCGTGCCCGCCAGGCCGCGGCGAAACACGTCGGCGACGTCGCCCAGGCCGAAGTCCCCTGGCCCCACCACCGTGGCCGCGCCCGCGAGTGCAATGAGCAAACCCGCCAAGACGGCCCAGCGCCACAGGCCACGCGCGACGTCTGTCATCGTCCTTCCTGCAGCCCGACTTGAATCAGCCTGGCGAGTTCGAGCATGCCGGCCCCGGTCGTCGAGAGATACGGCGACGCAATGGTGATCACGCGCCCTTCTCGTACCGCGGCAAGTCCAGCCATGCCAGGCTTGGCTGCGAGCTGGCCACGCGCCCGTTCGCAGGCCACGGCACCGCAGCCGATGACCAGGTAGTCGGGATTCCAAGCCAGCAACTGTTCGGTATCCACCCGCCGGTGCCCATCCACGCCCCCCATCGCGGCATGGTTCCGGCAGCCGGCCAGCTGCGCCGCGTCGTGGAAGGTGGTGCCCGATCCCGCAGTGTTGCGAAAGGACCACGACATGCACGTTGGCCGGGACGAAACTTCGCGCCACATGCCATCGCGTCGCGCAGCTATCTTTTCTCGCGCGGCCTCGAACTCGCGCAACAACTCAGCAGCAAGCGCGGGCTCCCCCATCGCCATGCCGTAGCGCTTCAACGCGCGACGATACGCCTCGAATCCCGTGAACGCGCCGAAGCTCAGCACCTGCACGTGGGGAGCGACGGCGACGCGGTACTCTTCCGACGTAAAACTGGCGAGCAGTGCGAGATCGGGTGCAAGTGCCAACATCTGCTCCGGGTTGGCCCCCAGTCGCACCACGCCCGCCCCCCATTTCCCCACCACAGGGCTGTAGCGCGGGTCATCGGCCAGGCCGCTGACTGCCACTGTGCGGGAGCGGGTGACCGCTCCGCCAGACCAGCTCAGTTCGTCCCCGAGAATCGTCCGCGACGCCACCCGCCGAGGTTTCACGCCCGCCGACGCGCGGGCCTCCGCCGGCCGGGACGGCCCGAGCCGCGGGGTGGCCAGACTCGGGGTCGGACGCGCCCCTTCCTCGCACGCTCCGCCCAACGGGGCACACAGCAGGCTGCATAACCGGCCAAGCCACCCCAAAACGGCCGTCGTGCGCCGGGCCATCACGATTTCGTCCAATCGACGCGGACGCTCATCCACACGCTGCGCCCCGGCAAGGGGTATCCGATATAGTCACTGACGGGTACGGGATAGGGAATTGGGGGTCCGGCGGTCGGCGTGATCGCGCTCACCCGCAGGTCCGCCAGATTGCGGACCTCGGCGCTCGCCACGAAGATCTTGCCCAGCGCGACAGACAGATCGAGCCCATGCAAGGAACGCGGCGGCAAACCGTAGCGTCCGCTCGCGTCGAGAAAGGTACCGGATACATGCTCGACCGCATAGCGCAGCCGCACTTCGATCGGTACCCGGAGACTCCATGTTTGACCTATCACTGCCGAGGCGTGGAGGTCGTGTCTGGGGCGCCCCGGCAAAGGTTTGTCGTGCTGCTCCGCCTCCGGGCTCTTGTTGCGGGTCTCGAGCCAGGTATGGCTGGCTTGGAACTCGAGTCTTCGGTGCCACAACGACACACGCGTATCGCTCTCGACCCCGAGCACCTCCGTCCCCGGTAAGTTCATGGGGCGAACCACGAGGCCTGTATGCACCCACTGGATGCTGTCTTTCCCCCAAACCCCAAATGCCGCTGCCTGCAGGTAGACGCGATGGGATCGGGAGAGGGCACGGTCGACCACAATACCGCCGTCGGCCGAGCTCCCACGCTCGGGCCTGAGGCCCTCACTGCCGACCATATAGCCGCGATCGCCGAACAGCTCCATCAACGTGGGGGGTCTGAAATAGCGGCCCCCAGAGGCCCGCAGCGATACGCCTTCCCACGCGCGCACCCGAACACCGAGACGCGGCGACGAAGCCACAGCGTTTCGGTCGCGGGCCTCGTCTCCCACTTCCCCGGCGCCTTGCGGTACGCGGAAACGACTGACAGTGGAGTCGACTCGTAGAGCGGGAACGAGGAGCAGGCGGCGTTCCCACGCGAACTGTTCGAGCTCCACGCCGGCACCCACGGTTGCCCGACGCCGAACCGCATCCCCCGACGCGAGGGGATGATCGCCCCGGTTGCCCTCGTCGATATCGACTTGCTCCCCTCGCACATCACTCGACAAACCGAGAAAGGCCCCGTTCCACAGGGGCAACCTCAGACGCGGGGACAAGTAGCCGTCCAAGCCCCAGCTACGCTCATCATCCGTTCCCACGCCCACCTCTCCCAGCGGGTCCATGTAGTGCCGCAGCTGCATACCTAGCCCACCCACCCATTTCATGTGCCCTCCCGGGCCACCGACCGAGGACAACTTTAACGACGAGATGCTGCGTAGACGAAGCATCTGCTGGCGAGTTGCTGCGGACTGGCGGTTGGCTGTCCCGGGTATCCCCTGACGCTTCCACAGCATCGATTCGTGGTTGGATCCGCGCCACGCACCGCGTCTAGCGTCGATTCGAACGAGACCGTGCACCTGATCGTAGCCGTTGTTGCGGCGCACTGTGGTCGTATCGTCACTTGTGGACGTGGGGGTACCACCATTGTCAAAGTATCTAAAATCTCCCTCTGCCCGGGCGTAGCCGAGGGATGCGAACACCCCGGTGTCGCGCCCAGCGGGGAGGGCGACCGTAGCACTGGCCTGACGCGCGCCGAAGGATCCGTACCCCCCAGAGGCGGCAATGGAGGGTGGCCCACGGTGTACACGACCCACGAGGTTGATCGCCCCACCGAGCGCGGCACGACCGAAGGCCACCGGCACATAGCCACGATACACGTCGACGCGCCGCACCGGGTCGAGGGGCTGCTGCGCAAGATCGACGAGACCCGCCATCGCATTGTCTATCGGCACGCCGTCCACATACACCCTTACCTGCTGGGGGGAACTGCCACGCAGGGACACGGAACTAAACTGTCCAAGGCCTGCAATCGACCGTACATGGGCGCCCCCCGAGGCGCCCAGGAGGCGCCCCAGATCACGACCGGCGACGCCCATGTCATCGAGATCGATCGAGGTGGCAAAAGCTGGCGTGCGGGCGTTGAGTTTCCGCTGCGCGCCCCAAACCAGCCCAGATTCGTCGTGGACCACGGTACGATTGGAGGCCGCGGGTGACGACGGCCCCACATGGCGCTGCCGCTCCTCGGGCACGGAGGGAGACCCCGGGACGGACTCGGGCGCCGGCTCGGGCTCGGCGTGGGGCGTGGGGCCACCGAACTCGACGGCGAACCACAGCGTGCAAGCGATGCTGCTTGGATCCATAAGGTGAGTTGACTCCCGTCTCACGTGTCAAGGAACACCCGCTTCCAATACGGGTGGTGACGATCGCGGCAGGTTTCCTGACTCGTGAAGGATTCTGTTCTCGATCCTTCCCAGGCAAGACGCCCAGTGGTTCGCTTCGAGAACGCTTCACTTACAGTGGCGGGAGCCGTCCTGGTCTCTCACCAGGTTCCCTTTCAGCCCGTAGGCACCGCGACAGCATGTGGAAAAAAGAGAATGATATTTCTGGGGGTGGGACCGCTCCCTGCGTCGACGCGACGCGTGCGCCGACTATTGCCACGCCGGCCAAAACCGGTCAAACGCGGCCGCACCGCCAAAACGCGTGTCGGCAACGAAACGACTCGTCTACCCGACCCATCGGTGAGAACTCCGGGTTCTCCCACAACGCGCGCCCTTCACCCTAGCTATCCGCGACTCCTGGTGCAAACCAGATCCCACTGCATTGGATCAGCGCTTCGAGGAGGACGAGCGTGGCCCTGCCGGCGGATTTAAAGCCGACTCACGCCGGCCGAACTACCCCTCCGTCTCGTGATTCTGCTCGCCGGACGCCTTTTCCGCGGCTTGAGGTTCGCGCTGTGTCGCGCCCTCGACCTCCTCAAGCAGGGTCTTGACGTCGGTGAGCGTGATATCGAACGCCTGCGCCAAAGCCTCGGAGTGGCCCTCCCAGTCGGACACCAGCCCCCTGGCTGCCTCGAGATTCGAACCGACCACACCTTTGATCTCGGTCGCGCGCTCGCGATCGCGATGCGCTTGGTCCTGGTCCTCCCCCGCGACACCGTCGACGATCGCGGCGGTGCGCGCATCGATCGCAGCCGCCAACTCAGCAGCCCTTGCCTCTACCCTATCGAACTCAGCGCGGGTATCCGCGACCCGCTGCGGCGACCCCTTCAGTCCGTCGACGGTGGCCACAAAGTCCTCCACGGCCGCCCCCACAGCGTCTCGATGTTTCTTTTTAATCCCGCGCAGTTTCACAGTGCCCGTGGCGACCGCCTTGTCCACAACGCGACTCAGCGCTTTGCCCCGAATTTTGAGCTCTTCTGACACTTTGCCCAACGCCTCGGCTGCAGATTGCGCCCCCTGGATCGGCGAGATGGCAGTTTTCGCCGTCGCTTCGAGCGCCTCGGCGAGCTGAGTCAGGCTCTGCAAGTCCTCAGTGTTGCGCTCGAAGATCGCGCTATCGACCCGCGGGGCCGTCGCAGTCGGATCCCCAGCGGCCGGCAAGGTCTCACCGGGAGGCGCCGAATCTGGGCTATGCCCGGCGCAACCGGAGGCCAAAACAGAGAGCGTGACCAACGTGCAGGCCACGGTTCGGGTACGCAACATGGTTTCGCCTGTGCCCTTCTCGTCCGTCGATACGACGACGCGTCTCCGTACCACGGCGCACACAGCGTGTGCAGCGCTTCGTCACACATGCACACCTGATCGGGCTCACAAGCCTCCAACCTCGCACCGCTGGACGTTGACTCAACCAACCCTCAACCAACCCTCACACTGCACAACCACTGCATGCTGGGACGCTGCGCGCCCTCGCAGCGGGATGCGCCGAGCGCTCGGAGACCAGGGTCGTTTTACCTGTACAGTCCCCGGGTTTTTGATCACCGTCGCCGCTTTCCCTCGTTCCGCCTCCGTCATGTTTCCATCGAGCTATCGATTCCTCCATCGCCTGATGCCACGGGTCATCGCGCTCGGACTGGTGCTGCTGACGCCGTGTCTTGCCAACGCATCGACGCCCATGATCCGTGGCCAGATGGGCACCGGTACGGCGGGCGCGTCGGCAGGATGGGACCCGACGTGGGCCTTCGATGTTCACATTGCCCGCGGCATGGCCCTCAACCGCGACCCGGATAGGTCGCGTCTCACAGCTTCTATCGGCTTGCCACCGCTGCTGGTACCCAGGGCCGTGGGGATGCGTGCAGAAATTGGTTGGGGCGAACGCTTCGCACTCCGCGAAAACTGGGGCGTGGCATTGTTCCCTGCAACGGGCCTGATCCTTTCAACCGATCCCATGGCGCAGAAAGTAGCGTGGACCATCTCGGTGGGGGCTCAACCGGGATACTACGCCAGGGGCATCACCATCGCGGCCCTGTTCGCGTGGCGCAGCGCCCTGGCCACGCACCACAGCTACTCGCCAAAGGCACGGGATCTCTTCGCCGATCGCTACCCGCCCGAGACGGACGCCTCCCATATTCGCGACGCGCCTGAAGACGGTTGGGTTCACCTCGGATCCCATGACTTGCGCGCGGGGCTCGTGCTCGGCATCGCGGTGCGCAACCGCGTCGAGATCTGGATGTCGGCTGGCGCGAACTACCAGCCAGCTCTCCCCCCTGTCCTCTACAACCCACTCGGAGGACGCTTCCCTTTCTTCGGCAATCTCGGGCTAAATTACCGATGGTAACCACTGGAGCTCTCCGACCCTTCACCGCACGCACTTGTGCGCTCGCTTCGGTCTGCGCCCTGGCTGCGGCTTGCAACTTTCCGTCGGAGACGGGGCTATTCGTGCCTCCCACCGCCGACGAAGACCCCTTGCTTCCGCAGACGTCAGTCTTCGTCGCAGATCGCATCGCCAGCGTCCATATCGAGGCCTTCGGCGACAAGGGTAACCCCACAGTGCTCGTCCTCCACGGGGCCCTCAGCGACTACCGATCCCTCGGACTCTTTGAAGAGCTTGCCGACGACTTCCGTGTGGTCATGTGGGACCGCAGGGGTAGCGGGCTATCCCAACGGATCGACAAGGCTCAGATTGGGGATGACTTCGTCATCCAAGAGATCGAAGCTATCCGCGAGCAGTACGCGGGCGATGACCCGGTGGCCATCGTCGGCCACGACTTCGGAGCGGCACATGCCACGGCCTATGCGGCCCGCTATCCCGACCATGTCGCCGCGCTCGTGCTCATCGAGGCTCCGGGACTCAACGGCACGATCTTCAGCGCGACCTACGGCCAAGTGTTCCGCTTCGACCTATTCGATCCCGCGTTCAACGAACTCCAGTGGGATTCGCAGGTTCTCACAGCGGGCAACCACGAGCGCATGGACTTCAAGGCCGTCACCGTCCTGGAAGAAGGTGGGCTCTACAACGACTACTGTGGCACGCCGCTGGTCTCATGGCCCGTGTGGCGGCCAGGCGCTTATGTGTACTTCGAATGGAGGAGGCAACACGGCGGACGGAACGGCCCGTACGTATTCGACTATGCCGCCGGAATTTCTCGCTGGGACGGCAACGCGCTCCTGCTCGGATCCTCGTGCAGCGCGCTCGGTGCCGGCTACCAAGCGGCATACAACGCTCCCTTGTTTGACCGTCCGAAAGTAGTCGAAATCCCCGGATCGGGCCATCGCATGCTCGTCGAACGCCCCGATACCGTACTCAGCGAGGTGCGCGGCCACCTCGACGAATGGGACGACTAGAGGCCTCTGGCATGGCATTCGCGCCACGGATGCGCCTGCCCGATCCAAGGCCCACCACACAGGCGCGCAGATCGGGGAGCCCATCCATTGTTCGGCGGACCGTCGGCCAGTCCAAGTGACTCCTCGCGCGCATGCCCTCCACGGCGTTCGCAAACTCCCTCTCGGAGCGCCGCACACAGTCGATAGCGCGGGCTCCTATCGCGCGCCGCACGGGCCCGAAGGCACGGTAGCAGCCCTCATCCCTCACAGCCCGCCAGTCCGCGACGTAGCGATCGAGCCGTGCAAGCAGCGCCGAAACCTCCGACGTAGGTGCGGACCCACCGATGCGGGAAACCCTAGAACGGAGTCGCACCCGGGTCTCCGCGCGCCAACGAGTCGACGGACCACTCGCCGCCGCCGCCGCACCTCGGCAGCCCTCGACGGCAGCCCAGGGCACAGCGGGAGCGAGTGCGATCAACCCCGCGAACATGGGCACGACGAGAAGCAGCGTCGCTACAAACGCCGGGACCACCCGCGTGCGTCGCTGCTTCTTCAACTCGCGCACAAGCTCGTGCACAGAATCGAAGCGTGCCTCGGGATCAGGAGAAAGACCCCGGCGGAGCACCGAGATGACCCCACGCGGCATGCTACGCAAGCGGGGAGAGTGGAACGTGTCGACATGCTGCAAGGCCGCACACACGCTTCCGAAACCCGTAGACCCGAATACGCGACGTGCGTACAAGGCCTCAAACAATGTCACACATAGGCCGAATTGATCGGACGCGGCACAGGTCGCCCCCATCGCTACTTCGGGGGCCCGATAGCCACGCGTCCCAACCAACGGACCCATCGCCAGGGACGAACGCGCTACGGCCGACAACGCCTGCATCGACCGCTGCTTCAAGCGAATGCCGCGAGGGCGTCGCCGAGGGGGCGGGAGTAACATCGCTACCCGACGAGCCTGGGGACACAGCTCTTCGTGGCACTGCGCGCCATCGGCAAACACCAGACCAAAATCGACGAGACTCGCACGGCCGGCCTCGTCGACTCGAATATTCTCAGGCGTCACATCGTTGTGGACAAGCCCCTCCGCGTGGATGATGGTGAGCCCGCAACTGAGCTGATCGAACACGTCCAGCACATCGACCCATGTCCGCAGCTGATCCGCGAGCCACACAAGCAGCGGTCTCCCGGGGGATACTTCGGTCACAACGTACACATATGATCCCCACGCGCCGACGTCGGACACAGCGGGAACATGGGTACAACGCACAGTCCGCCATCGCTGCGCTTCCTCCAATAGCCGCCGCTGCAAGAAAGGGAGGTCGTTCGGCATCACCCGCAGATCGTTCCCCGGTCGCGGCCGTAGAAGCCGGAGCGTGACGGGGATCCCTAACTCTCGATCACGAGCGTGAAAAACGGTGCCGGTCGGGCGTCGACTGAGGCACGCTCCGAGCGTGTAGGGACCGACGCGGACGCCTGGCTCGAGGCGATGGGAATCCGCTGGTGAGGGGAGCAGTTCCAGACCCGGTGGAGGCGGGTACGCCAGCGGGGCGCGGCCGCCTCGCGCGTGAGCCGTATGATCCTGGCGTTTGCCCACCCTGACTATGAGGTGACACGAGTTCGCGGCATTTCAACACCCGCGTCGTCACCAAGACACCTCAACGCCCGCCCATTGGGCCCACCACGACGCCATCCCTCGTGGTGGTCATCTCCGGGCCGTCCTCCCGACGACGCGAAGCCCATCATGGGGCGCCGGTCGACGACGCGGAGCGCGGGTGTGGGCCACCCGGTTCTGACCCGCCCGCTGTCGTCCGCCCCGTCGCCACCAAACACAATCGGGATCGGCGGCCGGTAGATCGCCAGTGGCCCGCATGGGCGCAGGCGTCTGTTTCTGATAGCGTGGATCATGATCTGGAACTTCATCGGATGCGGCCTCCTCATCCTGCCCATCGGTGTCGCGGGATCTTGCAACCTCGAACCCACCGCAGAAACCGTGGCCACAGCCAGGCCCCGACAACCGAAGCCCAAGCCAACGCCAACGCCAACACCAACACCAACACCAACACCCACACCAACACCAACACCAACACCAACACCAGACCCGGACGCAACGTCAAGCCGCATGCGACCCGATACAGTATTCGGGCCGACGTTGATCCGCAACGATGGTGCCCTCGCCCTCTATCCAAAAGTCGGCGTACCCGTGCGTCTCTCCCTCCACCTACCCCGCCGCGCCGGTTTCAGCGGCCCCGATCATCGGGGACCCGTTGCGCTCAATGTGGGACGCTTCGTCGTCCGGGCCCCAGGAGGTCTCCAAGAGTCGTTAGCGGCGGCCCAGATCATTGACACCCGTGAATCGAGTCACGTATTCCGTGATCCGGGCGCGGCGATGGTCATGCTTTGTCTCGGTCCCGATGGCGGCACGGCCAGCAATGCCTGGCAGCGCGTCACCTACTGCAACAAGACAGTGTACCGCGTCGCGGACGAACACGGTCAACTGCCCGAGCCGCTCGAGGACCCTGGCATCATGACCAAGGCAGGCCTCTCGATCGAAGTGCTCCCCATCATGTCCCCGCTACTCGTCCGGCCCGGCGACGACTTCGCGGTACGGATCTACCTGCACGGAAAAGCCCAGAGCTTGGGCCATGTACGTGCCCTACGTCCCGACGGATCGGTCGACGAGCAGATCAGCAATCGTATCGGACTCGCGCGATTCCGCATCACCGAGGCCGGTCGCTGGGTGATCCGTTTCGTCGGATCGCACGGCGGCCGCGAAGCCATCGGCGAGCTTGTCTTCGACGTCGAGGCCGAAAGCCCCACAAGGGGCGCCCGATGAACACGAGCCTACTCACACAGGCGATCACGGCCGCGACCTTGCTCAGTACGGGGCATGCCCACGCGAACTGGAACAATCTCGGGCCGTCACCCGCCGCCAGCGGCGACGCCGGCCGGATCACTGCACTGGCCGCCCACCCAACGGACCGCGATCGATTCTTCGCGAGTGCCGCCACAGGAGGAGTCTGGAAGCACGACCTAGACGGCTGGACACCGCTTACGGAGGACATGCCGGCAGCAGCCATCGGGGCCCTCGCCATCGCGCCCAGCGACGGCGATGTGATCTACGCCGGATCGGGGGAAGCTAATTTCGCGCCCCCACTGCTACTATGGTCTCGGCCTCTATAAGTCCACCGACGGCGGCGAGTCGTGGCAACACCACGCAGAAGAAACCTTCAGCGGCCGCTCGATCTCCAAGATCGTCGTTCACCCTACCGATCCCGACCAGATCTGGGTCGCACTCACCCTTGCCGGCGGTTTCCCGACGCCCTACACGGCGAAGGGCCACCCACAAGCGCTCGGCGACCTCGGGATCTTCCGCTCCGGCGATGGAGGGGAGAGCTGGGATCACCTCACTTCCGGGATCGCAGCCGAAGCCGCCTCGGACATCATCATCGACCCCAACGCACCCGACACACTCTACGCCGCGATCGGTCATGTGTTCGGATCGGGGGGCAACGGCATCTACAAGACCACCGACGGCGATGGAATGTGGACCAAGCTCGGCGGCGGGCTCGGCACTACCGACGTCGGGCGAAGCTCACTGGCACTCGCGGCGAGCAACCCGGCGCATATCTACGCGCTCGTCGCCCATGCAGCAGACCCTATCCACCCCGTCGACGGGAACACCATGGGCGTATACGTGTCGCTCGACGCCGGCACGAGCTGGCACCGCACGGATCCAGGCGACTTTCAGAGCGGATTCGGGACGTACATGTCGGCGATCGCGGTCGACCCCAAGACGAGGACGCGCTTTTCGTCGGCGGGATGTCCATGCTGCGCTCCACCAACGGTGGCGGAAACTATGACGATATCACCCCCCCCAGCATGTGGACCTGCACGCCATCGCATTCGACGCTTCGGGTCGTCTTCTTGCGGGTACAGATGTCGGCGTGCACCGCAGCGACAACGCAGGCAACGCTTGGCGCTCCCTCAACGAGGGACTCTCGATAGCCCAGTTCTACCCATCGGTCTCGATCCACCCCAGCGACGAGAACTTCTTCCTGGGGGGCCTGCAGGACAACGGCACCGCCCGGCGAGGCTCGAACGGTACGTGGTCGCGCGTCTTGGGAGCCGACGGTGGCTACACCGCACTCCACCCCGACTCGCCAAACATCCTATTCTCACAAACTCAACACACGGGCAACCTGTTCAAGTCCACCAACGGCGGAAAGAACTTTCAGGATTCCTCCTCAGGCATCAACAGCTCCGACCGGGACGCTTTCATGTGTCCCACGGTGTTCGACCCCAACGATCCCAACGTGCTCTTCTACGGAACGCACCGCATCTACAGGAGCACGAACCTGGGGGACAGCTGGTCGGCGATCTCCGGTGACCTGACGGACGGCGGCCCGCTGGCGGCCATCCGTGCCATCGCCTGGGCACCGAGCGATTCGAGTATCGTGTACGCCTCGACGACCGACGGCAAGCTGCTCGTTGGCGACGACGGTGGTACCCAGTGGACTGCACGGCTGACCGATCTCGGCGACTGGAGTCGGATCACACGCGACATCACCATCGCGCAATGGGACGTGGACACAGCCTATATGGGCGTACCGCGCTTCGGCGTGGACCAAGTTCTCAAAACGGCGGACCGCGGCGAAAGCTGGACGGCACTAGACGGCGACCTTCCGGACATCCCGGTCAACGCGGTGGATGTGCATCGATCCGAAACCGGGGATATCTTCCTGTTCATCGGGACCGACCGAGACGTACGGATCAGTTGCGACGAGGGCGGCCACTGGACGACACTTGCGGACGCGGACCTGCCCAATACAATCGTCACAGAGGTACGCTACCAGCCCGACCTCGAACGACTGGTGGTGGCAACCCAAGGCCGGGGTGCGGGGCGGGTCGAAAACGCTGCCCCGGAAGAATTCTCCGAAATCTGCGCGTCCAATGATGATGATGATGACGGTGGGGAGGATGACGACGACGGCGACGACGGATCTGAGAACGAGAATGGCGACACGTCGGACCACGACAGCGGATCCGACGACGATCTCAGCGGGTGCGGGTGCCGTTCGAACCCGCGTCGTTTGCCCGTGGGTCTCGTCGCACTATCCGGCATCGCGGCGCAGCTCCACCGGCGACGCCCGCGCCGGGCCCCCTCGGCTCAGCCCCCCGCCAACCGGCGAACGAGATCCCGGTAGGCGGGACGCGCACGGACACCTGTCCACTGGTCGACCAACATGCCAGATGCGTCGAAGACGGCGGTATAGGGCACCGCAAGACGATACCGCATGCCCGTCTCCTCCAGCGCCGCACGAAGTGCGACGTTCGTGTTCGGGACCAGACGCATCGCCGCGAAAGCCAAGTGGTTGTCGAGCATGAATTCACGCAGGGAGTCGGTCGACGCTTCGTGGATCGCAACCATACGCAGTTCGAGCTCTCGATCCGTGAACGCGCGCCGCAGTTGATCGAAAACGGGCAGTTCCTCGCGGCAGGAAGCACACCAGGTCCCCCACAGATGAATGATGGTCACCTGTGCGCCACCCTGTGACAAACCAGCGGTCACCTCCTGCAAGCTCACCTCACGCACCCGAACCTTGTCGGCCCGCGACAGCCTCCGCACATAGACCGCCCCGCACAAGCCCAAGATAGTCGCCAGCGCCACCCCTCTGCGCCACAACCTCGCGCGAAACTGGGCTCCATCCTCGGAGTTGGGTTCATGGGACCGACAGAGCACACATCCGTCGGCGACCTCGGGGTCGTACGCCAGGTCATGTGGCACACACCGCTGCAACCGATCCCGCGGCTGCGACTCGGTCGCCTCCCGCGACGGCATGGACCCGACATCCGCGACCGTACCCGGCAGCAGAGCAACATTCGTCGTTGGGACAGAATTCCGTCCCACATCCCGTCCCACATCCCGTCCCACATCCCGTCCCACATCCCGTCCCAACGATGTGCCGAGTTGGGTCGGCGGCTGGCCACGAAGCGGGGGGATGGACATGACGAGGCCTCCCCCGATCATGAGCGCATCGAGACGCCAGAGCCATCACGCGAGCGGGCCACACTCCCCCTTCGCAGGATGCAGGTCACCGGGACAAACGACAGCGCACGCCCTGGCCTACTCGCCGATGACCTGCACGATCAACTCTCGCGCGCGCGGCTGCGTATCGAAGTCGAGCAATACGACCTGCTGCCACGTACCGAGCGTCAGCGCCCCATCCACGATGGGAATGCTGACCGACGGCCCAAGCAGACACGCGCGTACGTGGGCGCTGCCGTTGTCATCGCCCCACGTGGCATGGTGCTCGTACTCGCCCCCCTCGGGAGCCAGCCGGTCGAGCACGCGACGGATATCACGAGTGGCTCCCGGCTCGAATTCGATCGTCGACACGCTCGCCGTCGACCCAGGCACGAACACGGTCAGGATTCCGGTCACCAGTTCCCCATGTGTCACGATCTCGATCAACTCGGATGTGATATTGACGATGTCGGTGTGTCCGCGTGTGTTCACACCGAGTGTTCGGGTCAGGACGGTCATGCTCTCACCCGATCAGGGTACCGGACTTGGTCACGCATCGGAATTCCGCCGCGGCGATCGGGCAACACCAGATCGCGGGGCGGGGCTTCGCGTCGACGACACAAACCGGCGCCATCGACGCGGGCTCGCTTCCCGGCGCGGTCCCGATAGCGGGTGAACGCCGGACACCACATCAGAGCCCGGCCCGCCCCACCGCGGACTCGCTCGACGCCATGCGCCACCTGCTACCGTGCACGCATGTGCGGCAGAATGACGCTCACGGGTGCCGCCGACGTGGCGCGAGAACTCGACGCGACCTTCGTCGCGGGAACGTTCTCGCCACGGTACAACATCGCGCCGACCCAACCGGCCTGGTGCCTTCTGCAGGAACGTGGGCGACGCGTGCTGCGGGCTTTCCGATGGGGGTTTTCACACGCGCGCGGCATCGTGATCAACGCTCGTGCCGAGCATGCCGCCAAGTCCTCGATATTCGCCGAGGCCTTCGTCACGGGCCGCTGCGGTGTGGTGGCGGACGGCTTCCTGGAATGGAGCGGTCCGGCCAACCGACGCCAACCCACCTGGTTTCGACGTCCCGACCACAAACCCCTCGTCTTCGCGGGCCTCTCCAGGGTCCGGGTGGACCCCATCACGGACGCACGTGTCGAAGAATTCGTCGTGATCACCACGGACGCCAACGACTGCGTGCGGCCCCTCCACAGCCGCATGCCCGCGATTCTTTCCGCGAACGACCTCGATCTGTGGCTGTCGTCGACACAGCCCGAGCGGCACGGCGCGCGCACGGCTTTTCTGACAGCCATGGAGGACACGTTGCGACCCGCAGATCCCGCCCTCCTCGAAGCACACCCCGTCTCCGCGCGGGTGAACCACACCGACCGTGATGACCCAACCTGCTTGGCCCCGCGCGTGGAACAGATGTCGCTGTTCTGAGATGGCCGTCAAGCGCCGCTCTCGCCGCCCCAACACAGGTCAGATCGCCACTTGACGCGTCCGCGCGATCCGCATATTGTACCGGTGCTCATCAAGACCGGCTGAGGGACTGGCCCACAGACGCCGGGGCAACCACCGCCACACCCACGGGTGCGACGAAAGGTGCCAACTCCAGCGGCAGCCGTTCCGGCGGCCGAGAGATGAGAGAGAAGCTTCGCCTGCTTGTAGCGGCGGCGCTCCATTCTCGCCTCTCCGGCTCTCCTGGCGGCTCCGATCCCGGGCCATTCCACCAGTTTGAGAGAAAGAGAAGCGAGAACATGCAAGCAGCCCCCCCCCTCTTCCCACCGTCGGACGCCTTCAGTGTGAGCGGAAGCTCGCCGCCCGACACACGACTCGATCCATCGACACAGACGCTCCACTTTCGCGCCCCCTTCCCTCTCCACCACGGTTCTCGCCTACCGAATGCCCGTGTTGCGTACGCGCTCACCGGCCCAGACGAGGCTCCCGTTGTGATCGCACTGGGCGGCATCTCCTCCAACCGGTATCCACATGAGAGCGCAGCACACGACGAGCTGGGGTGGTGGTCGAACATCATTGGACCGGACCGCGCCGTCAATACACGCCGCTTTCGGGTACTGGGGATCGATTACCTCGGAGGCCACGGAGACTCCACCACCGGCACCGACGGTCTGCAAGGACCGGATGGGTTTCCGTCGATCAGCAGCGTCGACCAGGCGCGTGCCATCATCGCCCTGCTCGACGCACTGGGCATCGATCAAGCCGCCGCCATCGTGGGCGCTTCCTACGGCGGTATGGTGGGGCTGGCTCTCGCGGAGCAGCAGTCGCACCGCGTAGAACGCTTGATCACGATCAGTGCCGCCCACCGACCGCACCCGCTCGCCACCGCGTGGCGAAGCGTGCAGCGCGACATCGTGCGTCTGGGCATCGCCAACAACTCCGCCGCCGAGGCCCTCGGTTTGGCGCGGGCCCTCGCCATGACCACCTATCGCAGCTCGGCCGAGTTCGCGGAACGCTTCGCCGGTCCACCGACCCGTCCCGAGGGACGGTTCCGATTCCCGGTGGAACGCTACCTCCAACAGCGTGGACGCGACTTCCAAGCTCGCTTCTCCGCCGTCGCATTTCTCACCTTGTCCGAGTCGATCGACCTGCACACCGTCGACCCCAAGCGCATCGATTGCCCGACCACAGTCGTGGGCGTCGATTCGGACGCACTGATTCCATTGGACGACTGCCGGGAACTCGCCGTCGCCATCGCAGCGCCCTGCGAGTTCGTGGAACTCAAGTCGTTGTACGGGCACGACGCCTTCCTCAAGGAAACGAAGGCGATGGGGGCCATCATCGCCAAGGGCCTGGCCCAAAGGGGAGGTGTAGCGTGAACGTCCCCCCCATCACGGCTCATCGCGCGCCCTCCGACTCGGCCCCCCCGTCCACACCGGAGCGAACACCGCGCCCTCACGCGAATACGGACTCGCATGCGAGTTCGAACCCACACTGCGTCACCGCTGCGGTTCGAGCTGGTATCGACTCCGACCCCGCCCACGGCGCCGTCGTCCCGCCTATTTACCTCTCGTCAAACTATTCCTTCGCGGGCTTCGATCAGAAGCGGACCTACGACTACACACGCTCCGGGAACCCGACCCGAGACCAACTCGGTGATGCGCTGGCAAGACTCGAAACCGGGGCCGGCGCGGTCGTCACATCGTCGGGCATGTCGGCCATTCACTTGGTGACCTGCCTGCTTGCGCCCGACGATCTCCTCATCGCCCCGCGCGACTGCTACGGCGGCACCTATCGCCTGTTTACCAGCCTGGCCAAAAAGCGCCACCTACGGCTGCGCTTCGTCGATCTGTCGGATCCGGAAGCGCTCCGCGCTGCGATCGCGGAGAAGCCTAGCCTCGTTTGGCTGGAGACGCCGAGCAATCCCCTACTGCGGATCACCGACATCAGTGCGGCCACGGATCAGGCGCACGCGGTGGGAGCCATGGTGGTGGTGGACAACACTTTCTTGTCGCCCATCCTGCAGCGCCCCATCGCATCGGGTGCGGACCTTGTGGTGCACTCCACAACAAAGTATCTCAACGGTCATTCGGACGTCGTCGGTGGAGCCGTCGTGGCACGCACCGCGGAACTCTCCGAGCAACTCGCCTGGTGGGCCAACTGTATCGGTATCACGGGCTCGCCTTTCGACAGCTATCTGACGCTCCGGGGCATCCGCACCCTTGCAGCCCGGATGCGCGTGCACGAAGAAAACGCGCGCGCGATGATAGGGCTGTTGATGGAACACCCCGCGGTGGAGCGGGTCTACCACCCCAGTTTGCCCGACCATCCCGGCCACGAGATTGCCGCGCGACAGCAGACGGGCTTCGGACCGATGCTCAGCTTCGATCTGCGAGGGGGCGAGAGCGAGGTCGTTCGCTTCCTCAACGGCCTCGAATACTTCACGTTGGCCGAGTCTCTCGGCGGCGTCGAGAGCCTCGTCGCGCACCCCGCCACCATGACCCATGCCGCCATGGATCCCACCGCACGCCGGACGGCAGGGATCTCGGATGCCCTCATCCGCGTCTCCGTGGGGATCGAGGACGCATCCGACCTACGTGGGGATCTGCGCCGCGCGCTCGATCGGGCCCTGGCGCCGAAGGACTGACTGGCAACACACAACCGTTGTTGGGACCGTCTGCGCGGCTCGCCGCAGACGGTATCGCGCAGGGACTGTGGGCGTGAGCGCGCAAGTCGCCGGGGCGGCGGTAACTTTCTGGCGCACGGCGGTTTACAAGGGTGAGACCTTGAGCTTCGAAACGACGGGCTCTTGCGGCGCGCCGCAAGAGCCCGAGCAGGCGACGATGCGCTGTGACTTCGACTCTCCCGCACCTGAACAATCCACCCGCCGGCCGCGTACAGTACGAGAGCCTTCGCTTCACGCCCGGACAACGGACAACGGACAACGGACAACGGACAACGGACAACGATATGAACGAACGCAACCTCTCCAAGAAGCTTCTCAGTGCTGTGGCCTGCCTCGCGCTCGCCGGTACCCTATTGCCCACCTCCGACGCCCAGGCGAATAGCGGCGAAACCCAAGACGACAAAGGCGAGCGGTATGTCATGAAAATAGACAAGCCCAAGTCGGTCAAGGTCGGTAAGGAGGCGAGCTATACGGTGACGATCTCCCGCACGGAACCGTGGCACATCAACCAAGAGTTCCCCACGTCGCTCAAAGTCACCCCGGCCGACGGCGTGACCTACCCCAAGGTCAAGCTTAAAAAGGGCGACGCGGAGAAATTTTCGGAAGCGGAGATGGTGTTCAAAGTCCCGTTCACACTAGCGAAAAAGGGATCCAAGGACATCGAGTCCCAGCTAACATTCTCGATCTGTATCGAGAGCCAGTGCTCCCGCGTGAAGGAGAAAATCAAAGTCGCGGTCCGAGCAAAATAGTACCCCCAGCGCGACTCCGCGAGAGGGCGCCCACAGATCCCTCTGACCATCGGATCGGGGGTCGTCAGATCGGGCCCACAAGGACCTTTGGCGCACGGCCTTCTTGCGACGAGTCGGCCTCCCGCGGCCACGTGAACAGACTGCGCGCAGCGTCGAGCGAGGCGCCCCCCTTCTCCCCCATGAACAACAAGGGCCGGGTCGTCAACGCCACCGGACGTGCGTCGGATCGCTCCGCCAGAGACGCCATCCCTTCGAGCACCGCTCGCTTTTGCCAGCCGTAGGACCCCGGGCCATCGAGAGCATGGATCTGCGCCAGAAACATCTCCAGGCCCGACCGACGGGGGGGCGCGTCGATCGCCCCGGAGATCCAGCCAAGCGTGGCAAGCCGAGCGAGCGCTGCCACAAAAGCGTACCGACCGGGCCAAAGCTCCCCCCAGACCGCATCGCCGAGCACGCGCGTCAGCATCTCGGCCTCGTGCCCGACCACACTGGTGAGTGCCGCAACCCGCAACGTCGCGTCCTCGCAGTCTCGCGCAAGGAGTTGGGCTATCGTGTCCCGTGCTCGGGCATCGTCGCCGAGTTCACCCAACGTCAGCACCAGCTGCAGTCCCACCCGCGGGTCCGGATCGACCCTCAATCGCTCCACCGCAGCCCGCAACGACGGATCGACACGCCCCCAGAGGAAGGGATCTGCGTTTTGCAGTCCCGCGACACGCACCATCGGATCTTTGTCGCCCAGCGCCTCCATCACGATCGCCTCGTTCAACGCCCGGCGGCCCCGAAGTGCCCACAACACGTGAAGGCGGGCGATCGCCGAAAGGTTGTCCGCCTCGCGCAACCGTCGCGTCGGGCGAAACCCGGGCGCCGCGACCAGCAGTTGCTGCGCCCGATGCCGCCACCACGCGTTGGAGTGGGAGAGCGCCCCGATCAACTCGTCGATGGACGCCTCGCCGAACGCGGGAGACTGCCGGCGGCGCTCCACACCCCGGGCCACAATCCGATACACACGCCCGGCGCGGTGTTGTTCCCTGAGACCACGCCCGTCGGCCTCGTCGCGCAAGTAGTCCGATAAGGGTCCGGAACGCTGCACCAGGCCGCGGTAGAGATCCGCCACGTACAGCGCACCGTCGGGGCCGGTAGCGACGTCGACCGGACGAAAACGTTCGTCGCTGCTGACGAGAAATTCGCGTTTCCCCCAGCTTGGGTCGTCGTAGACACGATGCTCGGCGACGAGTCCGATACCGCGCGGCGTCAGCGAAATGTGGACCACAGCATTCGCACCAGGCTCCGCCACGAACGCGTGTCCGCGTAGCGCCGCGGGAAATTGATCCCCCCCGTACACCTCGATTCCGGCGACGGCAACGGCGTGTGCAAGCCGGCCATCTCGGGTCAGTGAGCCCGACAATGCCCCACCGGGCACGCTCGCGTTGGGCCGCACCGGGAACAGAGGTTCACCCGACCGCATCAGCGGGACCTGTGTCGCAGACCCGACGAGCTCGCTGCCCAGAACCGCCGGACTGCGCCGCATATACGCCGGCGACACAAGGTCGACAGCGAGCAGTTGCCGCGCCGCACTCGAGTACACCCGCCCCCATTGGTCCGTGGCGAGACCGCCACCGAACCCGTGGGTGGAGGACGTGTCGCCTCCGCGAAGGCGGCCGTCCCGATAGCGATAGCGACGAGACCAGCTAGCGCTGTATAGCCAGTTGTCGAGCGCCCACACCAGGCCCCGAGGACCCGAATCGGGTTCCAGCGGGTCATCCCGACTTTGGCCATCCCGCGGCCCGAACCACGCGACACGACGCCGCCCACGGCAATCGAGCCGAGACTCCGCCGTCGGGCAAAACCACAGCGATGGTGGGTCCGCCACGAGAAGACCGCCGCCCACAAACGCCATCCCGACGGAGTTTTTGAGACCGTCGAGTACGACCCTACGGGAGTCCATGACCCCATCGCCGTCCGCGTCGTCCAGCTTCACCACGGCTCCCGGCGCACGATCTCGACCGGCGCTGCCTTCCCCAGTCTCAGAAGCCTCAAGCACCCACAGACCCCCATCGCGGTCCCAAGCAAGATCGATAGGATCGAATACCAGCGGTTCCGCTGCCACCCGTTCGACCCCAAAGCCGGGTGCCACTCGAAGCGTGGCCACAGCGTCCGCCGGTGGTAGGGGGTCCGCACGGGCGAGCGTACGCCGCCACGCCGGTGCGGCGTCGTGATCCGGGGTCAAGTTGGCGATGACAAGATTTCGGACGAGCCCCGTCTTGCTCAGCGCGCCGGATGCCAATAGGCCGATCCGACCTTCGTCCGGGTCATGATCCAAAAACAGATCCGACCGGGGTTCGCCATCGACAAATGACAGAACGCGACCCTGCACGGCCACGATCGCCAGCGTGTGCCACCCACCGACGTCGTCCGCCGATACCGCTGCCGCCACCTCTAGATCGGTGCAAGCCAGCCCTGGTGGACAGAGCCTACCCAAGTTACGCAACGAGAGCGCACACTGCAGGGCAGGGCGGCCCGTCCCCCCCTGATCCGGGGATCGCAACAGCAGCTGCACCGGCCCATCGAAGGCCTTCACTTCCATGCGCAGGACGAAGTCGCGGAACCGGCGACGTGTGAGCAACGATGCGTTTCCGGCACCTCGGACGCGACGCGTGACGTGCAATGTATCCTGTTCCCATGACCAGACCGCCTGGCCCAGGCGGTCCCACCCGGTCAGGGACCCCTCGCGGAGCAGCGGGATCCAACGCCTCTGGCCGATGGATTTCAGCCGGATATTCTTCCACGCGATCGTACCCGAACCCGGCGCCACGGACAGCGCGACGCGTCCCGATAGACGATCTGGATCGAATACCTCCGACGCCGGTACGGCGTTGATCCACGTGCGCACGCGGGGACCTATCACCTCAATACGCCCCTCATTCCACATGCCGGGCAGGACCGCTTCACGGGCAGCAAAGTTGCGGTCGAGCGGCATGAGCCAGCGTGCACGGTCGGGTGCATAGACCCCACCCGTATAGGCCCGGGCACTCGAATCGAGCGCGTAACGATATCCGCCCCCACCCTCGCCCACGCGGACCGCCACGCCCCCCTGCCCGCCCTCAGATAGGCGAAACTCGAAACGCAGGTCGAAGTCGCCCCATCGCTGCTCGGAAACCAACCCCCCCGCCCCTTCAACGCCACTGCCCACGACCACCCCACCCTCAGCTGTGAAGCTCGCATCCCCCTCAACCCGCCAGGGAAGGGGGCCCGTGGCGAGGGGCACGAGGCGGTTCCACCCCCGCCCCTGCGACTCCGACTCCGACTCCGACTCCCCTTCCGACTCCCCTTCCCCGCCCGCTGGCGTCGCGCCTCGCCCTTCCCCGCTCCCACTTCCGTCGCTTTTGCCTTCGACCTCAGCCGCACCCGCGGTCGAGCGCTGCCGTGACTCGGGCAACGAACGCTGCCCGGACGATGGCGCGACACAGGTCACAATCGCCAACACGAGCCAAATCGGGCTGCCGCTGATGTGAACGGGCACCCCATGCAGCCTACCAGGCGATCGCGTACAAGAGATCGAACCGCCTTCCCCCCATGTCGCGCTCCCGCCACCTCGCCCTCCTCCCCCTCCTCGCCCTCCTCGCCCTCCCGACGGCCGCCAATTGCACACCTGCGAGGCCACCGACGGCTGTACAGCCGACTCTCCACCCGCCCCCGGATCCCCCAACCCCCA
>JAZGFE010000067.1:0-8017 GCA_036479215.1 Nannocystaceae bacterium
CGGTGATGGTCACCATCGACCTCCTCCGGTGCGAGACTCTGTTTGAGGATCCGGTGGATGCGGCTACGGCTCAGCGTGTGATCGAGTTGATGCTGGAACACCCCTGGATCCGAGGTCGGCTGGTGGAGCTGGCGCGTCCGGAACTGTCGCGGTTGGTAGGCAAGTCGGTGTTGGCCCGGGCGGTCGACCTCGAGATGCGCGCGCGGGCGGACGGAACGACGATCCTCATCGACGGAGATGCCATGACCGCGCTCGGCGGCGAGCAGGGGGCTTGGTGATGGGTCGAAGTGATCCGCGGTCCGTCCCAGAGCCGGGCCCATCGAGTCTGTACTCGGTGGCCGACGTGGCGCGCCTATTCCACCTCCCCGAGAGCAGGTTGCGTTACTGGTCACAAACAGACTTTATCCGGCCGAGCGAGCGGCGAGACGGGCGTTTGTGCTACTCGTTTCGGGACCTTGTGTCCATCAAGGTGGCGGCAGGGTTGCTTGCAGCAGGCTTGCCGTTGCAGCGGGTGCGACGAAGCCTGGACGCCTTGCGCGTACGCCTGCCGGATGCCGTGGATCCGCTGGCGACGATGCGCGTGCGATGTGATCGCGACCGGGTTGTGGTCGACCACGAGCAGGGGCGGTTCGACGCGACCAGCGGTCAGCTGATATTCGACTTCGAGATCGCAACTTTGGGGGAGGAGGTCGCGCGCGTCTTATCGTTGGCTGATGCGGTCGAGACATCCAGCGATGATGCGTCGGCGTACGGCTGGTACCTACGGGCCCGCGAGCACGAGTCGGGATGGAATGGTCACGATATGGATGCTGCGGCCTTGGGTGAAGCGCGGGTGGCCTATCAACGCGCGCTGGATCTCAACCCTGAATTCGCCGCGGCCTGGACCAACCTAGGCAGCCTGCTGGCCGAGCTGGGCGAGTTGGACGAGGCGCGCGATCATTTCGACCAGGCGCTGCGTTGTGACCCAGATCAGGCCGAGGCGCGGTCCAATTTGGCGGAACTTGCGCTGCGCGATGGCGATGCAGAAGTGGCGATTTCCGGGTTTCGTCAGGTCCTGCGCACTTCTCCTGAACTGCTCGATGCACATTATGGGTTGGCGCGGGCATTGCTGGAGGTCGGGGGTCGGGGGCAGGCTGTCGCCCATCTCGAGCGCTTTTGCAGAGGTGTGGAACGCGTCCCATCGCAGGAGCGGGACCCCGAACTCGATGACCGTCTGCGTTGCGCCCTACAAGCCATCGCTACCCTGCGCGCTGCCGACGAGCCGTCACGCTGAAGCTTGCAGTCCCGTTCCACTCGCTCCCCGCCGCAAGGTTCGGCGCGTCGGGGTGTGATGCCAGCGTGGGTGTCCCGGCATAGGACGATCCAGGCATCAGGAACCCCGAACGAGCACGCCGCTCAATCACCGGGAACCGAGAGCGATGGGGAATGACGTGTCGTCGTCGCCTGATTCTACAGATTCGCGCAAAATGCGCAACACCCTTGCGGCCCATGTGATTGATGAGTTCGCGGCGCTCGAGATGTCGGCGGCGTCCCGCGAGAAGCGGCTGCTACGTGTCGCGCGTGGCGTGGTTGTTCAGATCGGTGGGGCGGAAAAACAAAGGATCCCGCTGCTGCCGAATATCGCCGCACGAGCGATGGAAGTCGCGGGTGATCCGACGGTCTCCATTCGGATGTTGGAATCGTTGATCCAGCCGGACCCCATGTTGACGGCCCGCGTCCTCGGTATCGCGAACTCGCCGCTCTACGGCAAGGCGGGGCAGGTGAAGTCCTTGCGCAACGCGTTGATGCTGCTCGGCGTGAGTCTGATGCGAGATATTTTGTACCAGACTGTGGCCGAGGCCTATATTTTCAGAGGGGTCGCTAAGAAGGAGCTTCGCCGACAGCGGATTCACGCCGTGGCCTGTGGCTATCTTGCACGGGAGGTCTTCGGGGCGCTGGGCATCGGGACCGACTACGCGTTCTTGTGTGGTCTGATGCACGACGTGGGCCGCACCGTGTTGATGCAGGTACTCGAAGAGTCGCCGCCGGCGGAGCTCGCCGCGGACGACCAGGGCCGGGTGATCGAGTTGATTCACCCTCATGTCGGAGCGGCGGCGGCGGCACGGTGGCGTTTGCCTTCGTTGGCGCGGGAGGCCGTGCGTCGCCATCACAGATATCGGGGCTTCCGAGGGGCAAAAAAAACGGATGACGACGAGGGATACTCCCAAATCGGGCACGCGATCGCAGCGACCGAACGGCTTGCCGAGGCGGTCGGCTTGGGCGATTCCGGCGAGCTCGTGCCGATAGCGGAAGGTGGGGACATGGTGCTTGGCGAGCTTGGCCTGTTCGGACCCGAGCTCGACACATTGATCCTGCGTGCACAAGAGATCCGCGCACAGATGGGCGCCTAGGAATCCGTCGCCGGGGGGCGGGGCAGCGATCGCGGGCACTCCCGTAGTACCGGAGATGGTCGCACCATACTGGATAGCGGACGCCTCAGGTCGCCGAGAGCTTGCGCTTGAGCGCTTCGAGCTGGTCGTCGATGGCGCTGTCTTCTGCGGCCGTGGCCTGCGGCGCGTTGGTGGATGCGTCGCTCCCGGCCCCCACGCCGGCGCCGACTTCGCCATCGAGCGCCTTGTTTTCTGTGCTTCCCGCTGCCAAGGCCATTTTCTGTTTCAGTGCTTCCAGATTATCGTCCACATCGCCCGACTCGAGGGCTTTGAATTGCGACTCGAGATTCGACTCGGGCAGGCCAGTACTCAGTTCGGCCGTAGCCTCGGCCTCGGCCTCGAGCTGTGTCACACGTTCGGCCATACGATCGAAGGTGGCGAACGCTCCCGTGCTGTTGATGCCGGCGAGCGTCTCATTGATGGTCTGCTGCGCCTCGGCCCGTTTCTGTCTCGAGACCAAGATGTTGCGCTTGCGCTTCGCCTCTTCGATTTTGCTATCCAGCCCGCGGAGCGCATCTTTGAGCTGATCGACGGACTGTTTCTGAGCGTCCCACTGGGTCTTGAGCGTGGCCGAGACCCGCTCGTGTTCAGCTTTCCGCTTGAGCGCGGCCTTCGCTAATTCGTCGTTGTTGGCACGAATAGCGAGCATGGCTTTGCGCTCCCATTCGGTGGCCTTGCCAAATTCCTGCTCGTACTGCCTCTTGAGACGTTTTTCGTCGGCGATGGCCACGGCGACCTGTTTCTTCGCGTCGACGAGCTGAGTTTTCATGTCCACGAGGACCTGATCGAGCATCTTCTTCGGATCCTCAGCCCGGTTGATGAGCTCGTTGATATTCGACCGAATCAGCGTTCCAAGTCGGGAAAATAGTCCCATGGATCAATCCTTTTGCGCGCGGCGATGGGTGGCTTTCGGGGCCCAGCGAACCAGCTTATCGAGGTGGTTGTCGAGAGCCATGCCCATGTCGTCCAAGGTGGCCTGAAATTCGCTAAGATCGACGCTTTCGAGCTGCTGGGCACCCGAGAGCACAACCCGCCTCTCCTGGAGCGCGTACGCGCCGTGCAAAAGTTCCGAGTTCAATTCCAAGAGGGTGCGAAACAGCCCCTCGCGGTCCTCTGTTTCTGGGAGCACCTCGAAGATCGAGGTGGAGAAGAGGAGGATGGGCGCTTGGATCTTGACCGCAATGCGGCTATGGCGCTCATCGTCCAATTGGACCACCCAGGTGGTGTCATCGATCTTCTCGTGACTGGTGCCAGTTTGGATTAGATAGGATTCGACGGTATCGGCGTCGCTCATGGAAGGCCTCACTTGCGCGAGTTTGCGCGTAGATTCTATGTCGGGGATTCGGGCAAGGCAAGGCGGGCATCTTGGGCGGCACGAGAGGTACCTTCGCGGGGATGGCGAGCCACCGTCGTGCGTGGTCGGGCCGTGCGGCCGTCGGCGGATGGACTCTCCGATCGCGCGAGGTGGCAGCACGCCCTCGTTTCACGCGCCCTACCCGGCATCGCGGGGAGCTGTGTGGATGGGCGAGCGTGGACGGTCCGCGAAGGGCGTGGTATTCCCGCCGCCGCATATGCCCGAAGATGCGACCCATCCGGAGGCGCTGGTCGTCCCTCCAAAAGACAAACTACCGCGACACGTCGGCATCATCATGGACGGGAACGGTCGCTGGGCGCAGGCTCGTGGCGTTTCGCGCGATCAGGGGCACAGCAAAGGGGCCGATGCCGTACGCACCGTGGTTCGGGCGGCGCGACGCCTCGGTCTCGATGCGCTGACTCTGTACGCGTTTTCCAGTCAAAACTGGAATCGTCCGCCGGAAGAAGTCGTGCACCTGATGAGGCTTCTGCGTCGCTATTTGAAGGATGAGCGCGCGGAGATCATGGACAATCGGATCCGGCTGCGAACCATCGGCGACACGGACAGGTTGCCGGCGGCGGTGAAAGAACCGCTGCGCGCCCTGATCAAGGAGTCCTCGGGCAATGACGGCATGATCCTCTGCCTTGCACTCAGTTACGGCGGGCGAGAGACGATTGTTGCCGCGGTTCGGGATGTTTGCCGTGCCGTACAGGCTGGTGAGCTGAACGTGGAAGATATCGATGAGGAGCGGTTTGGCGACTACATCCCGTCGACGAAGGCTTTGCCTCCGCTCGACCTGTTGATCCGTACCAGCGGTGAGCAGCGCATCTCCAACTTCTTTCTGTGGGAAGTCGCGTACGCAGAGCTGTACTTCACGTCCCGTCTGTGGCCCGACTACGATCGCGTTGCGCTGGTGCAGGCACTGGTGGCCTACGCTTCCCGGGAGCGTAGATACGGACGATTGCCCGAGCAAGTGACGCAGCTCAATCCGTCGTTGATCGTGCAAAAACTAAGCCCGGCCGCGCGGGATGTACTGGAGCGGGCGTTGACGGACCCCAACCAGCGGCCAGCAGCTGTGCTGGAGGCGCTGGCGAGCGGCGGCAAGTCCGGCGGATGAGAGGAGGATGAGCAACCTGGCGGCACGCCTCGCCACGGCGGCTGTGCTGATACCCGTTCTGTTGGCGGGCATCCTGCTTGATCCCACGATTTGGGCGGTGCTCGGTATCACGGTGATCGCCGTGGCGTTTTCACTCGACGAGTACCTGCGAATGGCGCTTTCGGATCCGGGAGATCCGGCCCCGAAGTCGCTCCGACGGGTCACGGTGCTCGTGGGGGTCGGATACATCGCGGTGTCGACGCTCGGCTCGTACACGGACCGCGCCGCAATGGTACTGGCTGCGTCGGCTGTGTCGATCGCTATGGTGGTGTTGTTGCGCCGAAGCTCGCTCGCTCGCGCCGGGCGGGATCTCGGAGCTTGTTTCGCCGGTTTGATCTACGTGCCGCTGCTGCTGGCAACAATCCCCGCCTACAAGCGCGACTTTGGTGACGACGGTGCGTCTTGGCTGGTGGTCGCATTGGGCATCGCGTTCCTGTCGGATACGGTCGCCTATGTCGCGGGGCGGACCATGGGTCGGCACGCGCTCTATCCCGAGGTAAGTCCCAATAAGACGATCGAAGGCAGCGTGGGCGGCCTCTGTGGAGGCGTACTGGCGACGTTCGGATTCGGCGTCTGCTGGCTGTTGCCGCAACTGGCCTGGCACCACGCCCTGTTCCTGGGATTGCTGGGAAGTGCGTTGGGACAGCTCGGCGACTTGGTCGAATCGGCACTCAAAAGGGCGTTTGGCGTCAAAGACTCGGGGTCGTTGCTGCCGGGGCATGGTGGCATGCTCGACCGGATCGACGCGCTATTGTTCGTCGCGCCCGCGGTCTACTACTATGTGTCGCTCTTCGTGTATACCGACGCAGCTGCGCTGCGGTGCGCCGAGCAGATCGGCTGATACGCTCCCACCCCTAGTCCCCGCTGGACTTGAGTGCTTTGGCCTGAGACCGACTCTTGCCGAGGTAGTAAGCGGCGCCGAGCGGCAAGCCGATGACGATCATCGGTAGGGCCAGCCAGGAGACCAGCATCGCCACACCGGCGGCTATTGCGCCTGCCGCGACGCCGGCGATGGCAGACCCGCCAGTCGGTGTTCGTTTCCCGTGCTTGGTCCACCAATAGGTGACCGCTCCGACCGCCGTGCCGATGAGTACTGCCAACATAGTGAAACTCCTGACGCGCTGAGTATACGACACGCAGGCCACAGTGCCTGTTTCACAGCTTTGGTTGCCGTTCCCGGGGTCGTGTGTGGACGGGCGTCTGCTGTCGTATTCTTGCCCCGTTCTTTTGGTCTGGACGCCACGCCGGTCGGTACACGATACTGGCGCACGTGGCCGAGTCTCCCAACCGACCAACAAGCACGGACCGACCAGGCCCGACGGCGCAAGCGAAACCCGAAAAGCCGGCGCGCGATGGTGTGACGCGGACGGAATCTCGCAGGGGCCAACCGGGTCGTGGCGCGCGGGCGGGTGGAACGCGGGCGGGTGGAACGCGGGAGGGCGGAACGCAGGAGGGTGGAAGGCGCGAAGCTGGAAGGCGGGAGGTCGGACGCAACGAGTCGCGGGGTCGAAGAGATGGTGCCGGCTCAGGGCCGCTCACCTCTCGGCTGCTCGATAGCGTGGAGGATAGGCAGGTCCCTTGCCGTGTCGATGGCTGCAGTCGGTCCTGGACTTGGTTCGGCGCACAGCAGATCCTATCGCTCGGCCGGCCTCCGCCGCAGCGTATGTGCGATGAGCATTTGCTGCAGCTCAACGAACTCCAAGATCGAGCATTGCCCTGCCGAAACCCGGGGTGCGCGAAGACTTGGGTGTGGAAACGCGGATCCCAGCTCCATCAACTTCAACGAGAACACAAGCTCCGGGCGCCGTCTCGCCTGTGCGAGTTCTGTTTCGATACGCAACGCAATCTCGCGGACAGTGAGGTGCGCTGCAAGGTCGGCGGGTGCCGCCGGACATGGACGTGGACGGCCGACGCGCAGCGTCGGCACCAGACTTGGCTTTCGCGGCAGCAAGCCAAGACAGAGCCGGGCCCACTACCTGCTGCGGACGGCCCGGCTACAGTTGGCGCGGAGGCTGTGGCAACTGAGGCTGTGGCAACTGAGGCTGTGGCAACTGAGGCTGTGGCCACCGAGGCGGTCTCAGACGGGATGGGCGGCTCGCCACCCGCGACCCAGGACGCTCTCCCACGAGCGGCGGATGCTCCTCCGGAACACGCGGAGAACCACGACCAGGCGGCGCCCGTACAGCGTCCTGCGGAGGCGACGCGCGGATGTGATGGCGAGGCGCGTGGAGGCAAGCGGAAGCGCCCTCGAACCAAGCGCAAACGAAGTCTACAGGAAGGTCCGCCGGACAAGATGTGCGCACCTTGTGGCGTGAAAGCGTCGCGCATCCAGCCCATCGAACTGCCGTGCAAGGTCCACGGATGTTCCAGCACGTTCGAATGGGACCGTGCGTCGCAGCTGCGCGCATGGGCGGGGATGCAGACCGAAAGCGCCGACGCGCAGCCTCCGGTGCCCAAACGTATGTGCCGCACGTGTCGGGAGTTTTGCCGTGTTCATCCCGATCGTTCCGTGGCGTGCGGACGGCCAGCTTGCACGAAGAGCTGGATGCAAAAAACGGGTGCGCAGCTTCAGGCCTTCCTCGCCGGCAAGCTCGAAGACCCCATCCGATTGTGCGACGAGTGTGCCAAGGGAGAGCAGCGGGAGAACCCACCGTCCCAACCGGCCAGACGCTCGCAGTCCGGAGCCACAGACCTCGTCGCCAGCGGCGAGGTCATGCCCTGCGTGGTGCCGGGGTGCGAGGGTAGTTGGTTGTACACACCCGGCATGCAGCTGGCTCGTGCCCGCGCCGGAGAAGTTCCACGCGATCGTCAATGCGAGAGCTGCCGCACCGCGGACGTCACGTCTTTAGCGGAGGCGGCTTCAGAAGCAGTGGCGGTCTCTCCTCCAGCAGCGGTGTCCTCGGTGGTCGACCTCAAGGTTGGGCCGAGTTCTCCGACCTGACTCTGGAGGCACCAACTGCGACTCGCTCCGAGTCGCGCAGCGCGCGTGTCGAGATCAGGAGGCGCGGAGCGAGCACAGGCGGGTCGGCGGGTCGGCGGGTCGGCGGGTCGGCGGGTCGGCGGGTCGGCGGGTCGGCG
>JAZGFE010000068.1:0-13689 GCA_036479215.1 Nannocystaceae bacterium
CTCCACGTGCTCCTGTATCAGGTTTTCGATCTTCGCGGCCAGGCTCGCTATGGGCTGTTCCTTCGTATTCATGCCCTCCACATCCCACGACTCGATCGCCCCTTCAAGCACCCCCCTGAACGGTTACACCTCAACGATGCCGAGGTTCGCTCGGCTTAGGGTGCTCCGGCGAACGACCAACTCCACCGAGTCGTAGATGTTGATCCCGCTCTGACCGGACTTTCGGGCCGTGACGCCGTCGAGCACGAGGCTCGTCGTGTTCCGGGCGGCGATGCCATTGATCGGTGCGTTGACGATCGTGATGTCTTGCACGGTGATGTAGTCTTGATCGGCGATGTGCATCCCGTCGTAGGTGTCCGTTGGGCTGAGGTCCTCCTCGTGGCAGGGAAAGCTTGGGCACCCCGCGTCCAGCACGACGGTTTCGCCCTGTGCAGCGAGAATGGTGATCCGCGCCTCTTTTGTGCCGGACACGCGGACTTGGACCCGTGCGGTGTACGTGCCCCCGCGGACCTCGAGAATGTCGCCGGCAGAGAGCGCGTCCACCCCCGCCTGGAACTTGCAGAAAGGGGTGGTCGCATCGCCGTGGCCCTCATCGTCACAAGGGCGACTGGGGTCGACGACGTGGGTCGCGGCCGGCGTTGTGGGAGACGTGGGAGACGCGGGAGCCGCGGGAGCTGTGACGTTCGTGTCCTCGTCGCCCACCATTTCGGTGGGAGCGCCGGTGTAGGTGGAGCCCTGTGGATCTGTCGGCGCTTCGCTACACCCGGAGCCCAACAGGAGGAGCAGACCGTAGTCGGAGACGTTGCGTGGTTTGGACATGGGTAGAGAGGTATCTGTAGGAGCGGGGAAAAATGGGGAAATGCGAGGTGGATCATCGTCGCGCATCACTCGCGGTGTCCTGGGTAGACCGCGGTAGCACCGCGTGAACCGGGGCGGACGCGAGCAGAACCGAGCGAGACGTCTCGTCGTTGCGGAGGGAGGGCCTCCTCGGTCCGTCGCGCGACGGTGTAGTTTCGGTCGCAAGTGGCAACCACGACGAAGTTTGCGCGCGCGGTGATGCTCGAAGGGACGTTGGATGCCCGCCGAGCTCATGCGGCCTTGTTTGAGAGGATCTTGGGTCGGATGCACCGCTATTTTCGCGTCGCCGTCCGCAACACCGCGGAGGCGGATGACTGTTTGCAGCAGACCATGTTGTTGATCGAAGAGAGTCTGAGGCGGGGAAAATACGACCCTGAGCGCTCGTTCAACACGTGGATGTGGCTCAAAGCCCGTACCGTGTTTGCACAGTGGGCGCGCACACGTGAGACCCAACGGGGCCTCGCGGATCGACTTCGGGCCGAGGGCGGAGATGTGGCGGATGTAGACACAGCTCGGCGCGTGGCCGCCCAGCGGCTGCTCGATCGTCTTCAGGTTGAACTCGGCGACGAGACGCATGAGACGTTTGTTCTCTACTACGAGGGTGGACTCACGCAACAAGAGGTCGGGGAAGTGATGGGTCGAGATCGCAAGACCGTGCGGAAACGAATCAACGCCTCGCATGAGCTTCTGCGACGCCTCCATGCCGACATCGGCGGTGCGTCGCAACCAAGTTGAACGACGAGCATCGTTGTCGGCGAGTCAGGGCTCTTGTTGAGCCGTGACCGCGTGGCCGCGGAGCCTTGGCCAGACCTTCCAATACCCGGCGGCCGTCAGAAGTGCGACGCCGAGGTCACGTGCAACGAGCTCGGTCAGAGAGAACTCCATCTCCCCGTACATCATGCTGTGCCACAGCACGATCAGCGTGCAAAGCGTAGCGAAGAAGCCGAAACTGGCGGCCAGAAAGGCGCTCATTCGATGCGTGGCGCAAAGTCGCGCCTCGCGGCGTGCGAGTCCGATGGTTGTCCAAACGGCGACGACATAGGGTAGCAGCGCCTGGGGAGCGATATCGATGTTCTTCTCACCGAGCGCGTAGATGAGCAGCGAAACGATGATGACCATCGTGATGAGCTGCCCGGCTTGCCATTTTCCGAGCACGCGTGCGGCCGCGATTCCTGTGATCGAGAGGGCGGCCTGGGGAGACGGATGGGTCTGCTGGTGGGTCGGGTCGGCGCGCGGGAGCAGGGCACGAAGTGCTCCCACATCCGGTGGACGTCGGCTGCGTTCGTCTTCCACCAACGCGAAGATGACCGCGTCCCAGCGCGGTGATACGTCCGGGCGGCAGGCCGACACCGGGCGGATGGTGGTCGGGGCGTTGCCGGTCAGCATCAAGTAGAGCAGTTTCCCGAAGGCGTAGAGGTCCGCCCGTTCGTCGATTTTGCCATCCGGATCTCTCTGCTCGGGTGCCATGTAGGCGGGCGTCCCGGCTGGCAGGGCCGCGGTCGTCTCGGTCCACATGAGCACGCTACCGGTGCTTCGAGTCGCGGAGTGGAGCCCAATGCCCAGGTCGCTCAGTTTGGCGCGCTGTGCCCGATCAAACATCACGTTCGAGGCCTTGATGTCACGGTGGACGACGCCACGATCGTGGGCACAGGCGAGTCCGTCGAGCAGTTGGTCGGCGATGGTGAGTACGCGTTCCTCTGCCAATCCTTCGCGGTGATCGTGCATCAGATCGGCGAGGCTTCCTCCTTCGCACAGCTCCATGACGAGGTACGAGATGCGCTCGTCCTCCTGAATATCTTCGACCCGAACGATACACGGGTGCTCGATCTGGGATGCCAGTCGCGCCTCGCGAATGAGCGCATCGGAGCCGTGGTATGGCACCTTGAGCGCCACCGGACCCATCCGCTTGTGGCGGGCCTGGAGCACCATCGCCTGTCCTCCGCGTCCGAGATGGCGTTCGATCACGAAGGGTCCGAGCTCGCTTCCCAAGACGAGCTGGGGACCGTGCTCGCTTCCGAGGAAGAGGCCTTGCGCCCAATCGGCTACGCGCTGCGGAAGGCGAGCAGGGGGGGGCACCG
The DNA here is from genome assembly GCA_036479215.1 of Nannocystaceae bacterium. GTDB lineage: Bacteria > Myxococcota_A > Polyangia > Nannocystales > Nannocystaceae > FL481. Next base: position 2,937 of record JAZGFE010000068.1, read on the forward strand.
CTCGATCGATCAGCGCTGCGACCCACCCGATGGGCGCGTCCGCGTCGTGGTTGGCGTCGGGCGCGATGCGGGGTGGTACGCTGCTGGTCATCGAGGAGCGACGAGGGTATCAGCTACCGGTGCGGGCATACTCCGAATGGGGTGTGGTGGGGTGTTGCGGCGAACGGACGATGGGTTGAGGGGGGGCTGGTACAAGTCAGCACTGGGGTCAAACAGGGCACGTTGCTCGGCGCTGCGTTCGGCCCCACGCCTGCACCACGCTTTCAAATTTTTCGACATGGCCCAGCAGCGGTCCAGCTGCCGCTTCGCCGCATCCATACGCTGGCGCGCGTTCGCGCCGCAAACCAGCGAGCGGGTCGCACGCAACATGTGCAGGTCACAGGGCGTGTGTCCGCACGCCTTTCCGGTTGCGGAGGTCCACGGGGACCGCACCGTGGCAGCAGGACGACACACAACCGGGGACATCGTATGAAGAACGAGTGGATTATCGGAGTTGATCTTCGGTCGAGGCATGAGGGCGCGGTCGAGTACGCGGCCTGGTGGAGGTCGGGAGCCGGCTCGGATGCCGTGCCTCGGTTCTCGGCGGTACATGTGAAGGGGGGGATGGAGAAAGCCTCGGCTTCGCTACTGGGGGCATACGCCGAGGAACGGACCCGGCGGAAGCCGCCGTTCGACAGGGTCGCCACGGTGTTTCCAGGCCTCGAGACCGCGGTGGTGGAGCACGGGCGCGTGGAGGAGGCACTCGAGGCGGAGGTCCGAAGTCGCGGCGCCAGCGGTTTGCTGGTGGGACGCAAAGCGAGGTCGGACGAGATATCGGCGATCCGGCTGGGAACCGTCGCGCGCCGGCTGGCTCGCCGTCTCTGCCAGCCGTTGGTGGTCGTGCCACCCGATTGGTCGCGAGCCGCGGTCAACAAAGGGCCGGTGCTCCTGGCCACCGATCTCGGCGAGGATACGGTTGCCGCCCTCGGGTTCGCGCGAGCGTTTGCCCGCTCCGTGGGCCGACCGCTGGTGGCGGTACACGCCGCGCGAGACGTGGCGCGTCACTTCCACTACGCCGAGAGCGACCGACACCTCTCGTCCCTCCGCGACAAGGTTGTGGAGGAGGTCTGCGCGCGAACGGAAACGTGGATGGGAGGTCAGGGGGCGAGGGGCTGTGCCTGTGTCGCTGCGCTGGGGGACCCTGTCGAGCGTGTCTTGGCGATGGCGAAGGATGTGGACGCGGTATTGGTGGTGTGTGGTTCGCGGCGGCTTGCGTGGGCGGAACGATGGGTGCAGGCGGGCGTCGGCACGAGTCTCGCCGCCCACGCTTCGTGTCCAGTGGCGATCGTTCCACCCGACGTATCGGCTTCGTTCGAAGCGGAACGCTAGCGGAAGGTTAGCGGGACAACTCGCCCATTTCATCCGGTCTTGGGCCGCTGTTGCGCGGCGACGACAAAACGCTCACCATCGTCGGGTACGCTCGCGTCGGGCTCGTGCGCTACCGAGGGAGGAATCCCATGTATGGGAGGCTCCCTTGTGCAAGCGCGGATACGATTCCCCCATTAAAGGTGTGGACGGTTGCGTGGGTTTGTTCGCGTACTGAGAGCGGTGGTCAGGAAGTCATCCCGAGCGCGGGAGGGTACTGCCTACTGTCCGTTGGTTGCCGGGAGCACTTCGGGGGCACTTCGGGTCCACTTCGGGTCCATGCCGATGCTGGTCGACGCCGTTTCGCACTGCTAGATCCCTGGACGCTGGTGTGGGTGGCAGTGGCGAATGAACGTCGTGTGCCATCACCGGTGTATCCACAACAACGCGCCACATGGCGCCAGGATGGCCGAATGGGGCCCTCTTGGCCCGTTGTCGCTCAGATTCGACCACAGCGTATTCACTCACTCGGAGATCTATGCAAATCAACATGAAACGTGCAGGCGTAGCTGCACTCGCGCTGATCCTACCTCTTGCCTGCAATTCAGATGCGACCGAACCCTCGTCGCTTCGGGCGCGGTCCGCTGCGGACCCGAATTCAGACGTCGGTGGCGTCCACTATACCATCACGCGCTGCGACGACGATTCGGTTGTCGCGGAGGCGGACCGACTCGTGGACGACGATCAGACCGTTCCCGGGAACGCTGTCGATCTGGCCGATAGCCCCCTCGACAGCGGTTCTGCCCACCTATTCGCCGATTTGTTCGAGGTGCTTCCCGCTGGTTGCTACAACGTCGCGGTACAACCTGTGAGGGACGATGGCACACCGTCGGAGGTGTGCGTGGGCGCGCACAAAGACGATGTCCTCGTCGAGCAGGCGCAGACCACTGAGATCTTCTTGCTGATGCAGTGCGAAGGAGTGGACCCGGGCGCGCTTGATGCCATTGCCGCGTTCAATCACGAGCCCGACCTTGATGATGTGGAGTTCGATGATTCCAAGTTCGAATGTGGCTCGGTCGAGCGTGTTTGTTTGACGGGCAGCGACGTCGATGGCGACCCGCTCGAGTTCGAGTTGACTGCGGCGGACGATTGCGAAGTGGAGATGTCGGGTGATCCCGAGGGGGATAACTCGTTTGAGGGCATAACCCAGTGCTTCACCGTCACCTGTCACGATTGGGGACGCGCGGATCTGCGTGCCCGAGTATACGACCTGGCGTGGAACGAGGACGGCGTGACCCGTATCGAAGATTGGCTATTGGCTGAAGGGTATCCCAGCGAGTCGCACGCTGAACTGAATTTTTGGGCCTACTTTGATGGCGAGAAATTCTACGCCGATGCCGACGCCGACGGCTACGGGGACGCCGGATCCGACGCGACGTTGGTGTGCGAGGGTGACGAGCCGCCCGATGGCTACACCACCGACAATACCGACTGCAACGACGCCGAGGCCACGGTACATCCGGGTGCCGAAGAAATCTGCGACGATGGATTCGACAACGACTGTTCCGGGGACGAGGACGAAGTGTGTGCGGTGAGCATCACAGCCGACGGCGTGGCATACGGTCATCACGGACAGTGCCTCGGTTGGAATGCGTGCGGTGACGCGGCAACTTGCGCGCTCTGGGCATGCTCGCAGGAAGGGTACGATACCGTGGCCTCCTTCGGTGAGAGCCGCCCCTGCACTCAGTGGAACAACTGCCACTTGTTCTATACTCCGCAACCTGGCGGCGGCATCCAGTACAACTGGGGGAACTGGTGCGATGTGATGGGCGTGAGCGAGATTATGTGTAGCGACCCGAGCGGCAATGCTCGCTCGGATGCCCCACCCGCCGATGCATATTGCGCCGACGAAGGCAAAGACCTTGAGACCTGCTCCGCGTTCCAGTAGGTAGACGAGCGTGAGTTTGCCCCTGATCTTGGGGTGCACGCACGAGCAAGCACGCGCCGGGGATTCCGGTCGCGTGCTTGATTGTGTGTACCGGGGTACCGGGGTACCGGGGTACCGGGGTACCGGGCACACCGGGGCACCGGGGTGGCGATCAAGTTGGTCGATTCGCACGCAATCGACCCGAGGTCAGGGCGAGTGCGGCCTTCGTCATCATGGTGAAGAGCGCGATCCCGAACGACCAGATTCCGATGCTCACCCAAAACTCCACCATGGAGGGTGCATATTCGACCAGGTCCCCCGCCGGGCTCGGAATGAAGCCCGGTATGATCAACCCCATGCCCTTCTCGATCCAGATACCCATGACGCAGAAGGCCGACCCTGCGAGCAGCCAGGCGGGTTGAGTATGTAGTTTCGGGGTGAGAACAACGACCAATGCGAACAAGTTCATGGCCAAACCGGACCAGATATAGGGCACCAGCATTCCGTGACCGTTGATACCGAAAAATAGATACTGCGCAGACATGACGTGCACGGAGTCCGTATAGAACTCCGCGAACACCTCGCAGCCGAGCAGGAAAAAATTTAGGGGAATCGTGAAGGTCATCACGCGCCGTAGATAGTCGAATACCGATGTCGCTATCTCGAGGGTGCCGGTGCGCTTGATGACGTACAACGCGATGATCAGCAGTGCGGGCCCCGAGGCGAAGGCGCTGACAAGAAAACGGGGCGCCAAGATAGCTGTGTTCCAAAACGGGCGCCCCGCGAATCCACTGTACAAAAAAGCCGTTACGGTGTGGATGCTCACCGCCCAGGCGATCGAAAGGAATACGAGTGGGAGGTAGTAGCGACGGTGGGGTGTCTCCCCCTTATATGCCTTGTAGAGAAGGTACCCGGGAACGTGTAGATTGAGCACGAGGTATCCGTTCAGGACGATCACATCCCATGCGAGGATCGAGCTTGGGAAGTTGAGTCGGCCGTAGCCGGGGAGCATGTGAAACCCGCGCTCGGGGCGTCCCATGTCTACCATGACGAACGCCAGGCACATCACGATGGCCGAGACCGCCAACAACTCGCCGATGAGGACTACCTGTTTGAGATCCTTGCGGTGGTAGACATAACTTGGGACCACCAGCAGTACGGATGCTGCGGCGACACCCACGAGGTATGTGAAATTGGCGATGTAGGCCCCCCAGCTGACATGATCGGACATGTTGGTCACGACAAGTCCGTGCTCGATTTGTTGACTCAGGGCGACCCCTCCCGCCATGATACCGAGTCCGAGGAACCCCAGCCACAGGTAGTACGCAAGCGACCCCGTAGCGACGCATCGCAGCATGTCGAGCCAGTAGCGAATGTAGGTACTCATCTTGTTGGCCTCGGGGCTAATCGAAGAAGTAGTAAATTCTGGGCACGGTATTCAGTTCCTCTTTGAGCACGAAAACACGCTTCTTGCGCACGATTTGAGCGACTTCGCTCTCCGGGTCGTTGAGGTCGCCGAACTTTCTCGCTCCGGTGGGACACGCCTCCAGGCACGCCGGATAGGCTCCGTTGCGTGTTCGGTGGAGGCAAAAGTGACACTTCTCCACCACGCCGCGCGGACGGATCCGGTTGCTCAGGTAGCCTTGGTTGCCATTGATCTGGAAGCGCTCCAGTTTTGGGGTGGCATAGTTAAAACGGCGCGCCTCGTAGGGGCAGGCTGCCATACAGTATCTACACCCGATACACCAATCGTAGTCGATGACCACAATGCCGTCGGGCTCTTTCCAGGTAGCTTCCACCGGGCATGCCGTGACGCAGGGCGGATTGTCGCACTGGTTGCACTGCATGGGGAGGTACACTTTGTCCTTTTTGGGGACCTCGCCCTCGTAGTACAAGTCTCCGCCTTCGAGGTTTAGCGATCCCCGATCGAGTTCCACGACCTTGATATACTGAATCGCGGGATCCCGCCCTTGGTTGTTCTCCTCGACGCAGGCGTGCACGCAGGCCCGATTTCCGTTGCACACCGAAAGGGAGATGCAAAACGCGAAACCCACCCCTTCGATGGGGGCAGGGTCCGAGACACGTACGTCCGCACCGTAGTTGGCTTTCGTTTGCCGCGCGACCCGTTCGAAGACGAGGGCCTTCTCTTCGACTGTCATCTCCTTGTAGTGCTTTTGGAAGAACTGGTCCCAGTCGATCGTGCCGCACCCCGCGGCGGCTGCGGCCGTGGTGGCCGTGGTGGCTGCGGCCGTGGTGGCGAGGGTCCCCAAAAAACCTCGACGGCTGCAGGATGCCGACCGCGCGTGGTCGGAAGTCGCTTCACACGAAGGCGAAGCCTCCGCCTGGCCGGCCAGCGGCGCTGTGGTGGCCTCGCGGCCGCGTTGCTGGAGCACGTGGAGTGTGACCTTGGATTTGCGACGCCACATCAGTGTGCCCCTTTCGGAATCCCGAAACGCGGAAATGCTGGCGGCGCTTCGGCTTGCATCGTCGCGCGTGCCGGTTTGTGGGGATTGTGACAGTCGACGCAGGTCAAGCGGTGCTTGGTGCCCCTCCAACCACCCACATGTTTCCCGTGCGCGCCGATATTCCAGTCTCGCATTTTCTCACCGTGACACTGGCCGCACTGAAGGTGGGACGCGTCAAAACTCGTTGTTGAACCTTTGAGCAAGCGGAGACGATCGCGGTTCGTGGGGTCGTGGCAGATATTGCAGGAACGGGCCCCGGAAAAGTGCGCGATCTCGATGCTCTGGTGTTTGGCCGGACCGTCGGGTACGGGCATGTCGTCGGCATCTACTTTGTCGTGGCAGCCCTCGCATGGAAACTGCCTGATTCGCCCCTCGCGGCCCGAGATGGCCACCCTGCCTGCCGGCAGCTCATCCGCTGCCCTACTGCGGTTTGCGGTGGGGGGCGCCGTGCAGTTTGTGAGGCCCACAGCCGCGAGGAACACCACACCCCGCGCCCCGATCGTCGTGATCTGGCGTCGTTGCATTCGCCCTCCTATTTATTGCGCGTAGCGTGCTTTGAACTCCGAGGCTCTCCGCTCGCGTTGATCTCGCTCTTTGTCGCTCATTTTTCCCAGATACCAGCGATGTTCCTCGCTATTGAGCACCTCGTCGATACCGACTTCAAGAGCAGTCGCTGCGCTGCTCTTCGCGGGGTTGCTCTTCGCCCGCTCCGCCAGTTCCACCAGCTCGGGAATGAAGTCGGTATAGAAGTGTTTGGCGATCTCATAGGTCCCGTGCCAATGGGTGTAGTCGGGCCCTTGCATGGAAGCGGCGTGGCGAGCTCGGCGTCCCTCGTGGTGCCATAGCTCGAACCAAATGAAGTCAAGTTTGTTCGAGAATTTGGCCTCCTTCAGAAGCGGCTTGGCGAGTTTCGTGAGTTTGAGCCCGGGGTCTGCGAACTTGAGGTGGTATTCAGCGATAAGAGCATCGTACTGAATGTAGAAGGCATCGATGGATGAACGGCTGTGGCAGGCGGAACATACGTCGGCCATGTTGGCACGACGTGTCTCCCAGCCGATCGCCGCGCCTGGAAGGCCCATCTTTGCGTCGGATACCTCTGGTCGGATCGACTTGACGGGGCGGTTGTTCCAGGAGATGCGCAGCCCCACGTCGTGCGTGACGGGCTGGTTCGCCGTGGCCGACATATGGCAGGTCGCACAGGTCGGCGCGGCGTTGTAGTCTTGGCCCACGACCCATTTGTCGTTCTCCAGGTTCATGTCCTTGATATTCGCCCGGAACGCGATGCCGTGCTTCGACTCGTTGTAGATCTCGATCTGCGGGTGATCGGGCCCCATGTGGCACTTTCCACAGTTTTCGGGGTGTCGCGCTTGTTCCACGGAGAAGGTGTGCCGGCTGTGGCACGCCGTGCACGATCCCCGGCTGCCATCGGGATTCAGACGCCCGATCCCGGTGTTGGGCCACGTGGCTGGATCGAGCCTTCCTTCGTCGAGGACTTTCACTTCGCTGCCGTGGCACTGCCAACAGCCGTTCACCGCCGCGGCGGATACGCCCTCGGGAAAACCAGGGGTCTTCAGCAGACGTGTACCCTCCACCACCTCCGCTAGCACGTTGTCCAGCGATCCGAGAATCTTCGCCGCCTGGGCGTGGTGGCTTCCCTGGAACTCGGCGGTTTCCTTCGGGTGACATTTCGAACAGTCCTGGGGTGAGACGATAGTGGCGATCCGTTCCCCATAGTGCATGAACGCGTCTTTATCGCCCGGGTGCGCTGCGTGGCACTCGAAGCAGCTCACATTTGCACGAAAGTGCCGCGACGATCCCCACTGCTGGACGACGGCCAGGGTTTCCTTTTGATGACATTCGATGCAGGCTCGGGACTCCTTGCTGAGTTCGGCCGGCATGGTGGGGATCGTGAGAGCGCCTGTGGTGTGGAGCTCACTTCCTCCGGTCGCCAGGTGCGAGCCAGCGGCACCTTTGGCTGCGCTTCGCGTGGCTTTGTGTTGGACAGAGTTCCCCGCCTTGGGCCCGGAACCGGAACCCGCGGGTGGGGTGTGGCCATTCGTATCGGAGCCTGTTCTTGCCGATGTGGGATTGGGGCCGCAGGCAACGATCAGGGTGGCCGATGCGCCGAGGAGAGCGAGTGTGACTAGATAGGAGAATGCGGATGAAAGGGAGGCGGTGGCTCTTGGGGGCATAGGGTCTGCCGTGTGGGGCGTGTCGCGGATCGCAGGGGGATTCAGCGTGATCGAGGAGCGTTTGGGTTCACGAACGCGCTCAACATACGCGCGCGTTCAAGGTAGGCAAGACGCGGCAGCACGCAAAACCTGCGAGTGCGGCACGCACGACGGCCAGCATTGAGAAGCGGGCATGGGCCGGGCCGGGCGTGGAGGCGCGGGCGGGGCGGGTTCAGTTCAGCTTCAGTTCAGGTTTTGTACCCGGTCATGCCAAAACGCGGTGGTCGGCCGTGGGACGCTCGGTCCGGGGAGGTGCTTTTGGGCCACGCGCAACAGCGTGAGAAAGTCGAAACGATATCGAACGGCCTCGCCACCCCAGTGTTGGGATAGAAGATTGAAGGCAATGTGGACATCATCGACCATGATCGCCCATTGCTGGTCGTCGGGGACGTTCCATTCGTAGAATACGCGAATGGTCTCGAAGAAGGTCTCGATCTCGTGCCACGGTAGTTCCGCGTCGTAGAGGTGCTCTGTTTGGGCGTTCATGGCCTGGTTGATCATTCTCGTTGTCGCTACGTGGTTCGCATTTCCAACCAGGTTGAAATCGCGGACAACGTCGTCGGAAGCGATAAATGCATCAATGTTCTGCAGCGCACTGAAGGGGCCGGAGAAAATGCCTTGGTTGTAGACCGCGGTGATGATCGCCATCTCTGCCCACGGATCGATCGCCTCGAATACCATCCGTGAATAGACCCCTGGGTAGGGCGTGCCAGGTTTGTCGGAGGCTGCCCACATCGTTTCGCGGCTGACGACGCTGCTTAACGCGCTCGTGATGACCGCAGTGGCCCATCGGGGGTCCTCGGGCAGAAGTGGATCGACATAGGTGTAGGCGTCGTGGTTCATCTCGTTCCCGGGCGGGAAGAAATCCGGGAAAAATCGACCCATGTCGATGAAGTTGCCGGTTTCTTGCTGGAAGGGCCCGTCGGGGGAGTGGATATAGTACCAGGAGTACAACTCGCCTTCGTGCTCTACCTCGATTCCCGCGTTGGGCAGGGTCTCGCGCGGGATGAGCCCGCAGGCGAAATTTTCCTTGGTGCCAAGCGAGCAGGGGTAGTTCGGGTTGAACTTGAACCACTGGTACGCGAAGCCAATACCCATCGCCAGCATGCGCGTGGGGATCCACATGCGCAGGTTTTCGTAGCCGTTCACGTTGAGCCCATTGAGAGCCTCGACAGGATCGGGTAGTCCGATCTGTATCTGGGTGTCGTGCGGTGGATTGTAGACGAACATGCCCTCGGTGATGGGCTCAGCCGTTTCCTTATAGTAGTCGGATTCATCGCCGACGAAGTCGGCGAGTTCGGGCGTCGCGTTGGCTTTCGTCCAGCTGCTGGGCAGGTCGTTGTAGACGGGGTAGATGATGTTGCCCCGTATGTATTTGGGTGTGCAGCGACTGAGGGCCCAGGCCGCGCCGCGCTTGTTGCCCTTGACGATAAACGACATTGTCTGGTCAAGCGGAAAATTGTACCAAGATCGAAGATCGAAGGTGAGCAGCAGGTCGTCCTGAACGTAGTTCACGTCGATCCAGTCGTCGGTCCTGGCGAAGGTGATCTCGGAGCTTGTCTGGAACTGAAACGACCAGATGACAAAGTGCCACCCGTTCCACGCGTAGTCGTGGTTAGGATTGCTGACGGTGATACGCCCTTCGAAGGTCTCTTCATCGTCGCTGATCGCCTCGTATTCGCAGCGTAGGTGGTCGGGGTGCGGATTCACGCCCACTCCCCCGTCACCTTTGGAGCCGTTGCCGCCCTCGCTGGAGTCGCTGCTGCTGTCACCTTGGTCCTCGTCGCCGGCGCCGCCGCTGTTCCCATCGTCGTCGCTGGCGTCCCCGTCGCCGGAATCGGCCTCCTCGCTGTCGTCGGGCGCGTCGCTGTCGGCGTCGGGGCTGTTGCCGTCGGGGGTCCCGCCTTGGCCATCTTCGTTGCTATTGCCGTTGTCGTTGCCGTCGTTGCCGTCGTTGCCGTCGTTGCCGCCGTCGGCATCTTGGCCGTCACTCACTTGCGGGACGACGTCCATCTCGTTGGCGTGGTCCGAGATGTGTCCGTCGGAGCAGGCGGTGAGAGTGAACGCTGCACAGACCAGCAAGGGGAGGGAGTCGCTGAGGAGCGCGTGCGAATCGCGTTGTGACGGGTGTTGAGTCGGCATGGACATCGTTTCTTTCTGGTTCAACAAGTCCCCCAAGAGGCTGGGTCGGCGAGCTTTTGGCATGGCCGAGAAAGCCGGGAGGGTAAGCTACACAGGGCGTGGTCAGGACCGCGGCGTGTGTACGGTACGGTGTCCGTCGCGGAGGGCATGTGCCTCATTAAATCGAGGCAACGCAACTTTTGCGGTGCCTCGATGTGTTCCGCCTGATCGCATGGATCGCCGACGGGCGCGAGGGGTGCGACGCGACGGATCGGCGGGCGCAAACTTTACGGATCGTACCCACGGTACCCCGGTCGTGCGTCCGAGCCGAAGCCGTCGCAAAATATGCGGGGACCGGATTCCGTCGGCGCCAGGCGGGCGTGCGACGATGGAGAGCGGTACGCAACACGCGCTACGCGACACCCCACGGAAGAAGGCAACATCACGATGATCGTCCAAACCCGATCTTTTTCTCGTTTCGTATTCGCCACGACTCTGACGGCTGTGGCCTGCCAAGGCGGTGCGTCCCCACCGACGGACGATGGGGACGGATCCGCGGACGACGATGATGACCACGAAGGAGGGGAGGCTAGCCCTAAAACAAGCGATAGGGAGGAGAGACTATGATCGGCTCGATGTGCGCGAGGCGTGGACGCAGATCCCCC
>JAZGFE010000069.1:0-8374 GCA_036479215.1 Nannocystaceae bacterium
ATCGAGCACGATTGCCGCGTAGAAAGGTTTGCAAACCTTGCGCCCGGCGTGAAACTTGCTGGGTGGGTAAGGGTGGGTGCCCATGCTCGGCTGTTTACCGGTGCCGTGGTGATCCCGAGTATCAAGATTGGCGAAGGTGCGACCGTGGGAGCGGGCGCGACCGTCATTCGAGATGTTGAGGCCGGTGCCTGCGTGGTTGGCGTGCCGGCACGCCCGATTTTCGGCGGTGGTGGGCGGGAGGTATCCGGTGACCGTGACTAGGATCGACCCTGCCAGCGAAACTCGCTCAGGCGCGTGCGCGAAGGAGATGGCCAGCGGCCGCGTGGTGGTTACACTCACCGCGTATAATGAGGAGAAAAATATCGCGCCGGTCGTGAGACAGTGCGTCGATCTCGGATATGATGTGATCGTGGTCGATGATGGATCTCGAGATGACACTGCCGGGGTCGCGCATCGGCATGGGGCGCGCGTGGTACGGCACCATCGAAATCTCGGCCAAGGCTATGCATTGCTTACGAGCTTCCGTGCGGCCTTGGAGCTGGACTACGACATCGTCGTAGAGATGGACGCGGACGGGCAGCATGACCCGGCGGAGATCCCTCTGTTCTTGCCCCTGTTCCTCAACGAGCAGATCGATATCGTGGTGGGGTCGCGGATATTGGGAAAAACGCACGACGATGCACCGTTTTTTCGCCGCATATTTCTGCCGCATTTCACCACCCTGATCAACGTTCTGACCGGCTATGAAATGACCGACGCGCTTTGCGGGTTCCGGGCGTTCCGAGCCACATCCCTTCGACGCGTCGCCCCGATATTGGCGTCCATGCTCGAACCTCAATATATCGCGGCGGAGATGTTCATCCGCTTTTCGGGTGCGGGCCTGCGTGTCGCCGAAGTTCCTGTGGTGTTGCGCAATCGCACGAGCGGCACGTCACACAAAGGCTTTGTTCGCTACGGTCTCGGCGTGCTCAAGGCAATCTTGCGGGCGCTCGCCACCCGCTAGACCCGATCGGAGATCGATCCCTGCACGTGAAACCGTGCAAGCACCGACGCGCCATCGCGCGTGTGACTGACGTCACTGATGTCAGTGACGTCACTGACGTCGCACCGGCTATTCGGCAGTTCTGAACTCGAGTTCGAGTTCGAGTTCGCTCACTTCGGCAGCGTATCCCCAATACCAAGGCTCCGCCACGAGGACGAGACCGTGATTGGGGGTTTCCCCGTCGATCCATGCTTGCACGGTCTCACGTAGCGCCTCGGTCGATAGGCGATGGCGGGTATGCTCGGTGCCCTGGGTGGAGCCGAGTTCGGCGCCCCATGCCGTGTAGGGGAAGCTGTCATAGTTCACGGTGGAGGCCTCGTAGGGGCCTTTGTCCTGGGGCACCACACGGATCGTGTCTACGCCGTCGCTGGTCGAAACGCGGAAGGTCAACGTCGCCGCGAGCAGTGTGCCACCCAGTTCGGAGGTGTCGAAGTCAGCCAACATCTCATTGTCGTAGGGGATAGAGTGATGGCGGATATAACCTCCGACGGAGCACGTGTCGCTTTCCGTATGGGACTGCCCGTTCCAGTTCACCATGTCCAAACAGAAGCTTCGGGCGCCGAGGGTCACCGAACTTGGCATGCAACGATCTGCGACCTCGTCGCAACTGTCGTCCGCGCAGGGAGCACCCCCGGGCACACAACCTAGCGATGCATCGCAGCTCTCTTCGCCGTTGCAGAACAGCGCGTCGTCGCAGTCCGAGTCCGACGTGCACGCGTTGTCTTGTGTGCACAGAAAGTCTTCGAGGATCTGCGCCCGTGCCGGCAAGAACACCTGGGTCAGGGCGGCGGAGAGGGAGCCCGTGGCGGAGATCTGGGAGAAACCGAGGGATCTGGGCCATCGTAGGCCGGGCGCAATCTCCCTTCCGGCGGCGGTATTATGGCAGCCTCCACAGGTCATGGCGTTGGCTCGATTGAGGATATGGTCGACAGAAAGCTGGCTGTCGAGTCCGCTCTCGACCAATTTCTGGGCAACGGCATCCCGCAGTGGCCGGTCCGTGTTGGGGCCCACAGCGTCGGAAAGCGCGGCGTCCGACTGGAACTCGAGGAAGCGGTGCGGCACGCCGATCCCGAAATCATTGAGAATCCGCTGCGGATCCGTTTCCCCGCCACGCTCCGGCGCCGTGAGGCGGTCGAACATGGAGCCAACAAACTCGTTTTGAAATGCCACCCGAAGTTGGGAGAAGTCGAGCGACCCTTCACTGAGCCGCAGGGGCGAATCGTCGCTTGGCTCGAACGCTTTGTTGTAGAACTGCGCGAGGGCGGCATCTTTGACCGTGTCTGGGGCGAGTACCGCTACGCCATCCCGCACTTGCGTCCGAAATTCGCGCAGCTGCCATGGGGATCCAACAGAGGTGTTGGTTCGTACTTGTCCCCGGGAACCTCGGAAGTTCTCAAAGCGAACGACCGCGTTTTCGCCATCGAAATAGAACGCCTCGAGCGCAGCCGCCTGCGCCGAGACACCCAGGTCAGGCACGGTTTGGCACAAACGAGCGACGTCGAGGCATCCGCGCAGTCCTTCGCTGGGGTCGGGGTTGGGTATGCGAGCCTCGAAGATGATGAAAAAGGGCCCCGGAGACAACGAGTACACGATTCGGAATTCGCCACAGTCCGCTCCGCTCGGGTCGTGTAGGTCGTAGCGATTGAACAGTCCCACCGGCCGCGCGTTGTTGAGCAACCTCAGCGCGTCGAGACTACCCTCGACCCGGGGCTGGACCGGAGTGTGCAGCCCCGAGGCCACGTTGAGCCGTTCGTCGCCCGCAAGGCCGTCGAGCAGTGTCTACAACAGTTCGGCCGCGCTTGAGCCCCCGCCGGCATCGCTTGCGATGCGGTCGAGCGTGCGGCGCAACGAGAAGTCCGTGTCGCCCCGAAGCACCCCGGCGTCGGTGATGACCAGTGATCCCTGGCTCACTTCGATGCTGCAGTTTTCGCTCGCACGTAACGTCGGCGCGCGAGTTTGCCCGAAGACCGCGAGTGCAGGTGGATCCACCTCCGTCAAGATCTCGCCATTGCACCCGCTGAGCATCGTGACGCATAACGACGACGCGGTGACGAGCTGGAGGGCAACGTGGTGGCCTGTGGGACCGATTAGGGTGCTGCGCATGGATCGACTCCGGAATGGGCACACACGAGCACGACAGAAAATCGCGGTCGGAGTGCGTCTCTATCTGTATGTCGTCGCCCGTGTGTTCTGATGAGGCAAAGTTTGGGGCGTCTGTCGAGGGGGATCGGTGGTCTCCGGTGGGTGCGGCGAGATCCCGTAGGCGATGGAGGTCCAGCCCGCGGGCCGGTTCGACCTTTGTCTACCTGGAGACAATTCTGGGCGGCGTTGCCCATCCGGTTCGTCGGCAGCTTCTCTTCGTTTCGTAACCATGGGCTCCGTTGGTAGGATCTGTCGCGGACCATGAACAAAGACCGACTGTTCCCACTGATGCGAAGGTTCATCCAACTTATCTATCGTCAGGTTACGCGGACGCCTCGCCTTTGAGCGCCTGGGCCTTGCCGCTGGCCTGCACATTGCCCACCAGATGCTCGAGGCTGTCATGAAGGCGGGACGCGCCGCGACCAAACAAACTCAAGCGACCCACGACGACCACGCGCTCGTGGCTGCCCTCGTAGCGCACGATCGTCGCGCACGATCGTCGCGCGGTGCAGATCGTGGGCGCCGTAGCCTTGGGCGGTGAACCGGACCAAAGCTCGTTTCACGAAGGGATGTTCGAGATGAAGCTGCACCACCTCGTGGATCATGATGTCTTCCACGCTGTTCCTCCAAGGTCCGGCACAAGTGCGGATGCAATTGTTTTTCGAGCACGGGTCAAACGTTGCCTCTCGGCGGGGCTAAGAGGCCCATCCGGCCGCGGCATCGCTGACCGGAGGACGAGTTCGACATCCCCGTCGCCTAAAGTCTCCATCGATTGCGCCACCCACGCCAGCGTCCCATTGAGGTAGACCGCGTTCTCTTGGGTCGCTTCCACTTGGTCATTGCCTCCCAGCGGGACGAACGATCCCCGCGACTCCTCGCGGTAACGGTCCACGAGCTTTCGTCGCGCCACGGCCCGCGCCAACCCGGCGAGATGCCACCAGGCGGGCCCCTCCTCCCCCTCGTCCTCGGCTGGCGTAAACGCCTCACCTTCGCGTTCAAGGTATAGCAGTAGCGCAACCATGGCATCCTGAGCGATATCTTCCGCGTCGGTTCCACTCACGCCCCTCGAGACTGCCCGCAGGACGACTCGACGCAGAGCGGGGATTTTCGACCGCCACCACGAGTCCGCTGAATCCGGCACGGGAACAGTATGCCGGAAATCCGCGTCTCTAACGCATAAAAAGAATCAGCCTGGAAAAGTAGGGTGGCGAAAAATGCGATAGGGTGCGCGACCCCGGCCGGGTCGCTGGCGCAAGCCTAAGGGGCCGTGCAAAAATAAGTCGATCGATGAAGTTCGTGGAACGTGCCTGGACGCCTCTGGCGTCCATTCTGGGGGAATACGAACATTATGCTATTTTTGCGCGGCCCCTAACGGGTCAATCGCGGCGAGAAAGAGCGAATGTGAGCGGTGATAGGAGCTCCACAGTGGCCAACGACAGCGTAGCGATGGTCAGCGACGCCCAGCGAACGCACCGATAGCGAGCCCGCAAAGAAAGCGAACGAGACAAAGGAGAGCCGCAGCGAAGCCGCGCTCGGGGTCGGAACCCAGCCGCGGAAAGACCTCACGACTCAAACAACATCACCTGTCGCGGTGGCGAGGGCCGAGGCGGAGCACGGGCACCATGCAAGTGAGCGGCTATCTTGTGCGGGTCGGCGACCGCCTCGAGCACCCGCATGGGACCGCCGGACTTCGAACAAACTTCAACGTCGACAGAAAACACCCGAGCGAGCAATTGACCCCAAGCAATACGGGATGGCGACGGGTCGGAAGCCGGCGGAAGATCCTTGACTAGGGACGGGTCAACAAGCGACGAAACCTCGAGCTGCGTTCGCTTGTCAAGCAACGTGAGCTGGCGAGGCAGTGGGTCTTGATAGTGGGGGATCACGAGGGGACGCACAGCATGCTGATGGGCGAACACCCCGTAATATCTGATCATGTGAAATCGAGGAGGCAGAGGGCCTGCGGCGGAGCGCTGTGGCAAAAGCTGCACCTGCGCCCCGGCACGGGAGAGCTCCATGCAGGCACGAACACCGCCATTGGGCGGGAGCAGAAAACCACGTTCAAAATCTCCGCAGGTCGTAAACGCCTCGAGCTCGTCGCGCACGACACCGGGTAGTGAGCATGACTCCTCGCACTCGAGTCTCTGCCTCGATGAATCGAGGCAGAGACACGCGCACGATGACGGCCGCGTCGCAGTCGTGGGTGCTGCGCGGTACGTAGCCGGCAACCGCTACGCCGTGGCCCATCGGCCGGTGCGATGCGCGAGCCGAGCCAAACTCACATGGGTGCGAATCAGGTCACCGGAGCCGGTTCGGTGTGGTCCGAGCGCGAGCGGGTGGCCCGTTGCCTGGCCGACGCGACGGACAGCGCGTCGAGGCCTTGTGCCTCGCCCCTGTGCCCCTAGCAGGCCGTGGCGAAAATGGGGCTTTCCCGTTGGATCACCGGACAAACAGGTCAAGCACCTCGCGCCACACTAGCGGTCGTGTGTACTCTCTTCCCGCAGCGAGTACGTTTTCCATTGTCTGCCTCTCGACGAACTCCATCGCCAGGTGCTGCGAGCGCGCGCCCTGTTTCGCCGAGGTCGTCACAAAACCCGAAAAGGTCGCCGACACGGCCGATCCACCCAGGCTACGCCAGCGCTGTGGCTTGGACATTCCGCGCAGCCGCAGTGGCGAGACCTGCTCCCGTGTCGAGCTGGGGCTTTGCGCCGCAACTTCCCGCTCGCACACCGCAGCGCTCGCAGGTTTCCGGTCGCGTCTCCTCGACCCCGAACGCCAGCTGTGCAAAAGACTTGACGTCGACGATCGCTTCGAGAAGGTTGGTCAGGCTCTCGTTATTGTTCAATGCAGCGTGGCGCCGATGACGACGAGGGGGGGCAAGTTTCCGCGTCGTTTTTTTTGTGTCCCGCCCCCGCCCGACCTCCCTCGCCCGACCTCCCTCGCCCGACCTCCCTCGCACGGCTCGGCGCACGGCTCGGCGCACGGCTCGGCGCACGGCTCGGCGCACGGCTCGGCTACGCGAGTTCCGCTCGACCTCCAAGAAAGTCACGCTCGATGGTCGCTAAGGCGCCTCGCGCTTGTGATCACGTAGCTTGACTGTGATCCGTTCCAGGGGACCATTGGCCTTGGCCGCTAACAGCTAATGGGGACGAACGGCGGCTGTCGCGACGGTGCATGTCTTCCCATTTTGAGCAGTTGCATCGCACCGGACACCGACGTGGCCAGCGATCTCTGCGCTTCATCCAACTGAGCCTATCCACCTGGCCTTCGTGGCCCGACGGCCGCCGTATGGTTCCTCGGTCATCCGCCACGCGCCACGCGCCTCTCATGCGTCAACGTCATAGTTGACGGAGTGTACGACCGATGGCATCCTATTTCCGTCAAATATGACGGAGTTCAGAAAACTTCTAGCGAACGAGGCGGTGCTAGTTGAGGTCGGAAGGCGGCTTGCGGAAACACGGCTCGCGTTGAATCTGTCCCAGGCCAAGTGTGCCCGCGACAGCGGCGTATCCACCAGCACCGTCGAGAGGGTCGAACACGGCCGGTCGATCCAGCTCGGTTCGTTTATAGCGATCCTTCGCACCCTCTCGCTGCTAGACAACCTCGACAAACTGTTCCCCAAGCACGACGGCTTCTCGCCCATGCAGCGACTTCGTGAGGAGCAGCGAAGCAAGAAACGCACGAAGACATCGAGCAAACGAAAGGCGCCGAAGAGCGCATGACCTTCGCCCGCGTCAAGTTGTGGGGAGAGACCATCGGGGCCATCGCCGTTCCTAGCGAGGACGACTACTTCGCCGTATTCGAGTACGCGCCCGAGTTCGTAGGGCGGGGCATCGAGCCGTCACCCTTCATGATGCCGGTGCGACAAGGCCAAACCTACAGTTTTCGGGAACTCCCGGCGGCGTCATTTCATGGGCTCCCCGGCATGCTCGCCGACTGCCGGCCCGATAAGTTCGGGAACCGAGTCATTTCACGTTGGCTCCAAAGCCAGGAGAAGGAATCACTGAGTGCTATCGAGCGACTCTGCTATACCGGCAGCCGAGGCATGGGCGCGCTGGAGTTTGAGCCAGCGACGGGCCCCGAGGATAACTCGGAATCGCTCGAGGTCGACGCCCTGGTGAGCTTGGCGAACAGCGTGTTAAGCGATCGGAAAGAGCTCTCCGCCGACCTAAAAGATCCCGACGCCATGGGCCAGATCCTCGCCGTCGGCACCTCAGCCGGTGGAGCACGGGCCAAGGCGGTCATCGCTTGGAACCGCGCCACCGACGAGATGCGGTCGGGCCAGATCGATCACGGGCCGGATTTCGAGCACTGGCTCATGAAGTTCGACGGCGTCGATGCTAGCGGCGATAGCGAAGGTGCCGACGAGCAAGGCTACGGAATCGTGGAGTACGCTTACTCGCTGATGGCCCGCGAAGCCGGGATCAACATGGCGCCGTGCGAGCTGCTACATCGTGGAAACTGCGCCCATTTTCTCACCAAACGCTTCGACCGGGTAAGCGGAAACGAGAAGCTGCACATGCAGTCCCTCGCCGCCTTGCGACACCTCGATTTTCTAGATGCGGGCGCCGACAGCTACGAGACGGCGATGTACACCATGACCCGCCTGGGCCTCTCGATAGATGAGCGGGAGCAGCAGCTCTCGCGTGCCGTGTTCAACGTGCTCGCCCGCAATCAGGACGACCATGTCAAAAATATTGCGTTTCTCATGGACGCACAGGGCAACTGGTCGCTCTCCCCGGCCTATGACGTTACCTTTGCCTTCAATCCCGAGGGCCCCTGGACACGACGCCATCAAATGAGCATCGGCGGCAAGTTGGACGACTTCTCCAAAGAAGACCTGCTCGGCCTCGCCAGGCAAGGCAACATCCCCAAACGCAGCGCCCTTCGGCTCTTCGAAAGGGTCGCCGCCGCGGTGGCCAACTGGCCGACCCACGCAAAAGCAGCGGGCCTCGAGCAAAAGCGCTGGCGGGCGGTCCAAAAGCAGCACCGGACGCTCCAATAATGCCCCCCCGACCCTGAGTGATCCCCTCACTGCGAGGCCTTTTGTTCGTTTGGGACACTATCGCCAGGGAGTATTTTCGCGATATAGACTACAAAGAAAACACTTGTGGTTTTTTGAGAATGGACGATGAGATGTCCATGGCATCCAAGCAAAGCCGAGGTCCCGCCGACCGCGGACTCGGCGAA
>JAZGFE010000070.1:0-14413 GCA_036479215.1 Nannocystaceae bacterium
ACGATGACGACGATGACGACGATGACGACGATGACGACGATGACGACGATGACGACGATGACGACGATGACGACGATGACGACGATGACGACGACGATGACGATGATGACGATGATGACGATGATGACGATGATGACGATGATGACGACGACGACGATGATGACGACGACGATGACGATGATGACGCTGACGATGATGATGATGGCGGCGACGATGACTGCAAGCTTGGCGCGTGGACCGACAACCGCACGGACAATCGTCCGGCATCCCAGTCCCCTCCCTGCGGCCTTAACGCTGCGGAGGTACCCATGTTCGTCGTGCTCGGCTGGGATGACCAGGAGTCCGTCGACGGCATGCAGTGGAGCCTGGAACTCGCGGACACGCGCGAGAACCCGGATGGATCCGATGTGCGCTTCACGTACTACAACACGACATTCTACGTCGGTGCGGCGGGGTATCTATGGAAGGAAGCCTCGGATCAGGGACACGAAATGGGAAACCACACCCAATCCCACAACGAGGGCAAAAATGGCGTCCAAATGAGCGAGGAGGAGTGGGATTCGGAGCTCTCCCAATGTGAGGACGGGCAAGAGGGGGTCGGTATCTCCAAAGACGAACTCTACGGCTTCAGAGCGCCTCGCCTGGAGCAACACGACAACACCTTCAAAGTCGTCCAGGACCATGGCTACTGGTACGACTGTTCACTGAGCGAAGGGATGCAGCACGATCAGGACGGGACGAATTTTTTTTGGCCCTACACGATGAACAGCGGCAGCCCAGGGGATATCTACGCCGACTGGGACTTCCCGCTCGCCGACACCTATCCCGGGCTGTGGGAGATGCCCGTCTACAATCTGACCGTCCCCCCCGACGAACTCTGTGAGCAATACGGGACCGAGTCGGGCCTGCGGGATCGCATCAAGGCTGTGATTTCTTGGTTTGAACCCGGGTCCGGTAAGTTCACCGGCTTCGACTACAATCTGATGCATCTGGCCAAGATCGCCGCCGATGAGTACCTCGCCATTCTCAAGTACTCGTTCGACCTCCGTCTTGAGGGCAACCGTGCCCCATTCTTGTTCGGCACCCACACGGGCCTGTACGCCAAGCCAGCTCCGGGTATGGACCAGAGCGAGGCGCGACAAGTGATCGAGGATTTCCTGGACTACGCGCTCGACAATGAGGCAGCACGGGTCGTCTCTGCCAAGCAGGTTCTCGACTGGGTGCGCAACCCGGAAGCACTCTAGGCTTCCCGGACCCAGGTCGACAGCGGTGTCGTCCGGTGATGCGGAGCGCGGGATTATCGGGACCTCTCATGGCGGACAGAATTGGGGGTGCCGTGTGACCGAGCCAACCTCCCCCTTTCATCACTACGATGCCCTCGTTCGCAAGGTCGAGGCTCATGCGGCACGGACGACGGCGGAGCACGCCGATCAGATGTTCTGCAAGCGTGGCTGCACGGCTTGTTGCCGCCAGGATCTGAACGTTTCGCGCGTCGAGGCCGATCATATTTCGAAGTGGCTGGAGACGCGCGGGTCCCCGCTGCCTGCCGCCGACGATGCGCGGACCCGCGTGGACGCACACCCCCTCTTCGAACGACTCGCTGGTGACCGTGGCTGCGCGTTCCTATCCGAGGGTGCTTGCTCGATCTACGAGGT
Organism: Nannocystaceae bacterium; assembly: GCA_036479215.1. Classification (GTDB taxonomy): domain Bacteria; phylum Myxococcota_A; class Polyangia; order Nannocystales; family Nannocystaceae; genus FL481. The sequence continues at coordinate 1,656 of JAZGFE010000070.1, forward strand.
GCGGCCTGTCATCTGTCGCACCCACGGCTTACCCATACGAACAGACAGGGTAGAGGTCGATGTCTGCCCACTCAACTTCGATCCCGCCATCGGGAGCGCGGCGGACGTGCCCGACGTCCACGTACTGGATCTCGAGCGCCTCAATCTCGTGTTGGCGGCAGTCGATCACGCGTATGTCACCCAGACCGGAGCTTCGCCTTCGCGCCAAGCGCTCTCTCAGATCAGACGCGAACGGTCGGTGCCCAAGTCCCGGTAGAGCCCACAGCGGATCCTTGCGCCTCCTTGGGACCCTGCGTGACGAACGGTCCCATCCCATCGGTCGTCGCGGACCGTCGAGGGATCGCGCCGAGCGATGAGAGAGCGCGGTCCACATCAGTCGAGTCGCACCGTAACCCCAAGCGGGTCGTGGTCGGATGCCCGCACGCCTCCATCGCTTGGATGATGAAGCACCCAAGGAGAACTGGGTACTACGCCCCGGCCCGCGAACCAGTCGAGTCGCATGGGTAGCGCGCCGTCGAAAGGTGCGACTCGCCGATTCACCCAACGCTGGACCCAACGTGGAACGTAGTCTTGTATCTTGCGAGCGATTTCGGGGTCACGCAGATCAAAGTGATACGTGCCCTTCGCCAAGTCGTTAAACCCGTCGGTGGAGAAACCACCCTCGCGTAGCGCATGGAAGACCGGCCGCTCGAAGATGCGACCGGGCTCTAGGTACTGCTTGATCGTTCGATCGACGCCCAGGCGAACCAACTTATGGGCACAGTTGAATGCCAGCCCAGCCCCACTCCCCAAATGATAGGTGTTGGTGTTGAGATCGCCGCCAAGAAGTACATGATCGCCCCCGAAATCGGACGCGGCGCGCAATACTCTGCGCATCTGTAGTCCCCGGTAGCGCCCGTCGGCGAAGGGATCCAGGTGGGGGACCACGACCGTCAGCAGCCCTGAAGGGGTGGATACCTCGCACAGGATGGCGCGCTTGCAACCGAGTCGTTTCTCGAGCACGTGGAATTTATCGATCTTCTCGGGAAGATCGACGGCAGCAAAGCGCGTGATGGGGAACCGACTCAACAGCGCGCTTCCGTGCATCGCCGCGGTATTTGGCTCACCATGGTGCCGCTCTCCTTGGTCGCCCGGGGAGAGCACGAGATGGAAGTTGGCGAACACGTACGCCATTCCCATCTGGTCGGCCAGATCGCGTGGCACGTTGCGATGCCCCGACCGCGTCATCCCGATGTCGAGCTCGGTCAACATCAGCAGGTCCGCCTCGTGGATCCGCGGTTCGTTGCGGATGACGGCACAGATGGCCTCGAACTGCTTCCCCCTCTCGAGGTTCCACGTCACGGCCTGGATCGGCGGAACATCGCCACGCGCTCGCGTGCAGGGCCGCGGCGGATCCAGCCGCCACGCGAAGCCAGAGAGCACGCGATCGAGTTCTGGCTTGATCCGGTGATAGAGGGGCAGGCGTTCCAACTGCGCCCGCCTCTTGATGGCGGCGAGATCACCGAGATACGAACCGAGCGCATGATCCAAGCCGGCAGTACGTGGCCATGGGCCTGTGCGCGCGTCGTACTCGGTGGGAATCAACTGCACGAGGCCCTTCCTCAGCACCGCTTTCCTACGCCAAGCCGAGCGAGACGTCCAGCCGCCCGCTTGAGTGGCCAGGCCATTTCACGCATAGGGCGCGGGTGCCCTGACCGCTCGGCGGCGGGGTGTACGAGCGCGCCCCTTCACGTGTTCACCCCAGCGCACGGCTGCGCGTCCACCCCGTATGACCCCGTCTACCCCGTGCTCGTTTCTCCCGTGCTCGTTTCTCCCGTGCTCGTTTCTCCCGTGCTCGTTTCTCCCGTGCTCGTTTCTCCCGTGCTCGTTTCTCCCGTGCTCGTTTCTCCCGTGCCATGTGCGTCGTCCGGCTCGCCCCCGCTGCTCGGGTCTCCATCTCCATCTCCATCTCCATCTCCATCTCCATCTCCATCTCCACCATCATCGTCATCCCCACTCGACAACACCAGCTCGAGCTGTGCCAAGTCGCAGTAGCCGCAACCAGGGCCGTTGGGCTCCTCCCGGGAATAGTCTGGCGCAAAGGTGGCACGGGCCAGTCGGGTATGGTCGCGCCCCACCGTGACGATGGCGGCGTCGGGCCCCTCGGTCCTCGATTCGCCCGACACCGCGCGTTGGATCGAGATCGACAACAGCACATGTTCGTCGGCGCCACCTCGGTACAACTCAACGGACCAGTCAGCGAAGTTCTCCGACACGAAGGTGCAGGCATTCAGGTCAGCGCTCGCCAGATCGCACACGGCCTGGTACCGCTCGTCGTCGACCACGACCTGCACATCGTACGCCCCCGAGCCCAATTTCCCGCCGCCGTCGGGGACCAAGGACACGATCAATCCCGCGTCGCCACAACCGGCGAGGGTGCACGCCTCCTCCCCCAGCCGACAGCTCACCGCACCCACCCAAGTTCCCAAACCGAAACACATCACTACGCCGAGCCATCTTGTACACGCCACAGGTCGTCGGGACATGCTGGCAGTTTAGAGTGGGCGACCTCGAAGACCAATGCTTTCCGCGCCTCGCATGCCGTCGCGAACGGCAACTTCTTTGCGCCGAACGCTTCGCCGCGGCGCTCGACGTGGGGACCGTATACCAAGACAGGTGCGACACTCTCGACCCTGCCTTCCCGCGGACTGGACCGCGGGAGAGCGGGGTCCACGCTTTCGAAGTACGGATACTACGGTTTCACCCGCCGCAAGGCGATCCACTTCCGCCACTGACGCGACGCGCGGCGTGTCGGGAGCGAGTTGCTTTTTCCCGTGACCGACCCGAAGATCAGATTCCGTACTTCTTGCGCTTGCGCCACAGCGTCGGACGACTGACGCCGAGTCGCTCTGCGGCCCGACCGAGGTGCCCGTTACATTGCCGTAGCGCCTCACGGATGCGAGCGGCTTCTTCCTCCGGCCCCAACACCGGCCGGCGCCCCAAAGGGCGCTCATCGAGGGGTGCCGCGTGACGAAATTCAGGGGGCAGTTCGTCCACGCCTAACTGCGGGCCGCGACCCACAGCGAAGGCATATTCGACAACATTTTTGAGCTCGCGTACGTTTCCGGGCCAATCGTGGTCGAGCAGGACACGCATCGCCGTGGGCGAGATCGTATCGACGCAGCGCCCGCCCGACGCGTTGCATGCTGCGATGAAGCGCCAGAGCAACACCTCCACATCGCCGCGTCGCTCCCGCAAAGCGGGGAGTGTGATGGGTACAACGCGCAAGCAAGCCAGAAGGTCCGCACGAAACCTGCCAGCCGTGACCTCGACGGAGAGTGCACGCTGGGTCGCGGCCACAATGCGGACGTCCACGGAAACGGGCTCCCCGCTGCCGAGCGGCGCCACGCACCGTTCCTCCAAAACCCGCAGGAGCTTCTCTTGCAGGTCGAGTGGGAGTTCGACGATCTCGTCCAAGAAAAGTGTGCCTCCGTCTGCCTGCTGCACGATCCCATCTCGGTTTGTGGCCGCACCCACGAACGCGCCCCTCACATGTCCGAACAGCTCGCTGTCCATCAGGGCCGGCGTCAGCGAAACACAATTCACAGCCAGGAACGGGCCGTTTCGGCGCGCGCTCTCGGCGTGGAGCGCCCGGGCCATCAACTCCTTCCCCGTGCCGCTTTCGCCTTGTATCAGCGCGTTCGCATCTGTCTCCGCCACGTTGCGACAGATCTGAAATGCCTCGAGCATCGCCGGTGCACGCGTAGTGACGCCATGGAACGTGACGGCCCCGGGCCGATGTTGCCCGGACCTGGCCGCTGGGGCCGCTGCCCTATCTAGCACGAGCACCTCGACCCCGCCGATCATGCGATGGTCCGAGTCGTAGAACGCCCGCGCCGTTTTGCGTACGCGAATGGACGTGCCGTCCTTGCAGAACAGCGTCAACGGCGCGTCGCGGACTTCACCCGATTCCTCGATCCCGCACCCCACCAGACAGTTCTGGCAACGGTTGGCCTTGAGGCAATGGGAACCGATGACCTCATCGGGGCGAAATCCCAGCAGCGACTCGGCACCGCGACTCCACAGCACGATGTTCTTGTCGCGGTCGACCGCAAACACGATGGCATCGGGGAAGATGTCCGCCAGCATCTGAAACGCCTGGGCCGGATCGAGGGTGCGGAGCCATCGTTCCAACCCCGCGCTCCCGTCCGCTGGCACCCCCTGCACGCCCGCAGTGTCTCACATGGTTCCCTTGTTTCAAGTTGAATGTACCACCCCGGCACACTCGCGACACTCTGTGGCCGGAAGGCTGCGCTCAATCCTCCACGGGAGGCGGGTCGCCCTCGATCACCAACAGCAGGTCGCCAGCGGCGACCTGATCGCCAGGCTCCGCCACGACTCGACGCACCACCCCAGCCACAGGTGCAGTCACCGTCGTCTCCATCTTCATCGCGCTGAGCACGACCAGTCCGTCGCCGGCCGACACACGCTTGCCCAAATCGGTGAGCACCTCCACCACCAATCCTGGCATCGGTGCGCCCACCGACCCCGGAAAATCGGGATCGGCCTGCTCGTGCTCCACGACTGTGTGTTCTGCCGAGGCGTCCGGCACCCGGATCGAGCGAGGTTGACCGTTGAGCTCGAAGAAGACTTCCCGTGTGCCCTCGTGCAAGTCGCCGACGCCTTTGAGGGTGACGACAAGTGTCTTCCCCCGTTCGATCTCAAACGAAATTTCCTCTCCAATCACCAACGGCGCCAGGAAATGGCGCGTGGGCAAGACCGATACGTCGCTGTACTTCAGACGAAAGGCCATGTACTCGTCGAAAACCTGGGGATACAAAGCTGCCGACGTCACATCGACGCTTCGCATCTCGCCCCACCTGTTCTCTAGCTCAGCCCGCGTAGCGTCGAAATCGTAGTCGGGAAGGATCGCCCCCCGTCGCCCGTCCACCTTCGGTAGCTCCCGCAAGACTTTGGCGCGCAAGGCCTCGGGGAAACCGCCGAAGGGCACGCCCAGATAGCCCTGGAAGAACTCGACCACCGAACGAGGAAACGACAACACACCCGCCTGGGCGAGCACCTCGTGCTCATCGAGATCGTTTTGAACCATGAACTGGGCCAGATCGCCGACGACCTTTGACGAAGGCGTGACCTTGATGATGTCACCTAGCAGTTGATTCGCGGCTGCATACGCTCGCTTGATCGCGCGCCAGCGGCTGCCCAGACCGAGTGAGGCGGCCTGAAACTGAAGATTCGTGTACTGACCGCCTGGCATCTCATGCGCGTAGACATCTACGCTGCCGCTCTTCAGTCCGGACTCGAAGGGGGCGTACAAGCCTCGAACCTGTTCCCAATAGCCATTGAGCGCGGCGATTCCGGGAAGGTCGAGGTCCGTTGCTCGCGGGGTTCCCTCCAGGCCCGCCACCACGGCGCCCATGGCTGGCTGGGAGGTGAGGCCGGCCATGGCAGAAAGCGCCACGTCGACCGCATCGGCGCCCGCGTGCGCGCAGGCGATCATAGAGGCGACACCCGTTCCGGCGGTGTCGTGGGTATGTACGTGGATCGGGAGATAGGGGTAGGTTTTTCGCAAAGTGGCTACCAACAGGCGAGCCGCCTCGGGTTTGAGCAGGCCGGCCATATCCTTGACTGCCAGCACGTGGATACCGAGATCCACCAACTTGCCGACTACATCCACGTAGTATCCGAGACTATACTTGGTACGCCTCGTATCGGACACATCGCCCGTGTAACAGACTGCAGCCTCAATCACGCCGTTGGCCTCGCCCACGGCATCGACACCCAGCTTCAGGTTTTCGATATAGTTCAGGCAATCGAAGATGCGAAAAACATCGACACCGCCTTCCCTGGCCTGTTTGACGAAGCGACGTACCAGGTTGTCCGGATAGTTCGTATAGCCCACCGCATTCGCCCCACGCAGGAGCATCTGAAACGGTATATTAGGCACCTTTTCACGCAGGCGCTCCAAACGACTCCACGGACACTCCCGCAGAAAACGAAGGGCAACGTCGAAGGTCGCGCCGCCCCACATTTCCAGCGAATAGAAGTTAGAGAGTGCATGCGAGGTTGCCGGTGCGATCGTTTCGAGATCGACCGTGCGGACGCGAGTGGCCAATAGCGACTGGTGAGCGTCCCGCCAGGTGGTGTCGGTGAGCAACAGGCCACGATGCTCGCGCACAGCCTTGGCGAATGCCCTCGGGCCCTGTTCGAGCAAGATACGCCGCCAGCCCGCAGGTGGCCCCCCTGGGATGGGGGGGGGCACCTCGGCATCGACAGACGCGGGCGCAGCGTCTCGATTCATCGCCAGGGGTGCACCGTTGACAGCAACTTCGCCCAGATATCGCAGCACCCGTTGCGCCCTGTTGCGCCGCCGGGGGAACCGGAACAACTCCGGCGTTGTATCGATGAAATCAGTGCGCGCATTGCCCGAAAGAAAGACCTCGTGACTGAGGACCTTCTGCAGGAAGGGAACGTTGGTCTTGACCCCGCGCACGCGAAATTCCGCAAGGGCGCGGCGGAGCTTGACGACCGCGGCATCAAAGGTAAGCGCCTGCCCGGTTACCTTGACTAGCAAGGAATCGTAGTAGGGAGAGATCACTGCACCGGCGTAGCCCGCTCCCCCGTCGAGGCGGATCCCCATCCCGCTCGCCGAGCGGAACACTTCAATACGCCCGGTATCGGGCTGAAAATTGTTGGAGGGGTCTTCGGTCGTCACGCGGCACTGGATCGCATGGCCACTAACCGTGATCGAGGCCTGCGCCAACCCGAGTTCTTCCAACGTAGCCCCCGAGGCGATACGGATCTGCGCCTGGACCAGGTCGATACCCGTCACCTGCTCGGTCACGGTATGCTCCACCTGGATACGTGGATTCACTTCGATGAAGTAGTGCCGATCTTGCGCATCGACCAGGAACTCGACCGTTCCCGCGTTGCGATAGTCCGCCGCCACAGTCAAACGCACGGCGTCGGCAGTGATCGTGTCACGCAACTTGGGATTCAACCCTATGGCCGGAGCCATTTCGACGACTTTTTGGTGGCGGCGTTGCACCGAGCAATCACGCTCGAACAGGTGCACGACATTGCCCCGGGCGTCGGCTAGCACCTGCACCTCGACATGCCGGGGCCTGTCCAGGTAACGCTCGATGAAGACCGTGCCGTCCCCGAATGCCGACAACGCTTCGGATCGAGCTCGCTCGTATAACTCTGCCAGCTCCGCCGCGGACCGGACGACCCGCATGCCGCGACCTCCCCCCCCCATCGCGGCCTTGATGATCACCGGAAAGCCGTGCTCTGCCACGAATGCGCGGGCATCGTCCACGTCGACCACCGCCCCTTCGGTACCCGGGACCACCGGCACACCGATCGAAATGGCCAGCCGCCGCGCTGTCGTCTTGTCGGCCACGCGCTCGATGGCGCCGGGTGAGGGCCCCACGAACACGATCCCAGCATCTTCGCACGCTCGAGCGAAGTCCGCCCGCTCGGAAAGAAATCCGTAGCCGGGATGGATCGCATCGACCCGGTTCTCCCGAGCGACGCGAACGATCTCTTCGATGCCCAGGTACGCCGCCACGGGCTTACCGGGATGCCCTACCACGTAGGCCTCGTCCGCTTTGTAGCGGTGCAGGTTCACACGGTCTTCGTGGGAGAAGATGGCCACAGTCTGCAAGCCGAGTTCCGTCGCGGCCCGAAAGACACGGATGGCGATCTCACCTCGGTTTGCGCACAGGAGTCGACGGATCGGTCGCGCTATCACGGCTCGGCAGTCTACTGAAATTGCGGCGCCGGAACGGACAAATCGGGTCAAAGTAGGGGTCTTTGCAGCGCACCTCGTCCGGGCTGCCGGCGCACACCCGTCCCACCGCGAAGATGCCTTCCCGGGCCGTCCTCGCGCGAGACACAGGACCGTGCGGCACCGCGGCCGAGCCCCGCCGTGGGCGAGCTAGCTACCGACACGGGGGGCTCCGAGGAGAGAGGCGAAGGAATCCGGCCGTGCTAGCGTGATCCCACCATGTGCCGTCTCTTCGGGTTTCGCTCGGCGACGGAGAGTCGCGTCCATCGCAGCTTGATCAGCGCAGACAACGCTCTCGTGCAGCAAAGCGATCGACATCCCGACGGCTGGGGTGTCGCATACTTCGTGTGCGGTGCCCCTCACGTCATCAAAAGTGTCAATTCTGCCGTCAGCGACCAGCTCTTCCACCGGGTTTCGGGCGTCGCCACTTCCAACACAGTGTTGGCCCATCTGCGCAAGGCGACGCAAGGCGATCTGAGCATCGTCGACACCCATCCTTTCCAGTACGGAACGTGGATCTTCGCGCACAACGGGAACATCGCGGACTTTGGGCGGCTACGCGCACCGCTCCTCGCCCAGATCCACCCGGACTTGCGCCGCTATATCCTGGGAAACACGGACAGCGAGGTCGTGTTCTACCTCTTGCTCACGAACATGCGCCAGCGCGCATCCTTGGAGTCCGCCGAATATCCGGTGGGCAAGCTCGCGGCTGCGATCCGTGAAACGGTGGGACAGGTGTGCGAACTCGCGGGCACGCTTCATCCCGACGACGGCGGACCCCCCGACCGCAACTATCTCACTTTCTTGCTGAGCAACGGAAAATGCATGGCGGCACACCAGGGCGGCAAAGCCCTACATATGAGCACATACAAGACCCGCTGCGGAGAGCGAGACGCCTGTCCCGATTTCACACCAGCGTGCGAAACGGACGTCGGCGGGGCGCCAATCAGCCACCTTCTCTTCAGTAGCGAACCCTTGCGGGGCGAGAACGCCTGGGAGCCCATGGCTTTGGGAGAGCTCGTGATCGCCGATGAGCGCATGATCGTGACGCGTCTGGACGAAGGTTGGACCGACGGCGACATCCCGCGCCGACGCTCCCGCACCTTCGTTATCCGCTAGAAGAACAGCCACCGCACGCGATCTCACCATCCTCGAAAACGGGACCAGCGATCGACCACCTCCTCTCCGCCCGCGACCACGACGTAGCCCTCATGGGCAGCCGCGGTCGCACACGCATGATTCGGCAGCACACGTAGCTTCGTTCCCACCGCAAGTTTCTCGAAGTCCAAAGGTCGACCGTCTCGGTGGCCAACGATTCCATGCTCCTGGCTCGTTGCAGTGACGAGCAGATCCTCGATCACGCGACCGGCGACATCGCAAACCAAACCGTAGCCCCAGTCGACGCGCTGCGACGCGGTACTTCGATCGCTCGAAAGCGCCATCCAACCGGCATCTGTGATCACCCAGTTGCGCGCCCGCTGGTGGCCAATGACGGAGCAGAGGACGGAGATAGCGATGTCCTCGTGGCGGCAGACTCCCAAACCAGCCATCGTAAGATCGTTGAATACGTAGACACCGGCGCGCACCTCGGTCACACCGTCGAAACGCTCCGCGAACATGACCGTGGGCGTCGAGCCTACACTCACGACTGGGACAACCAAGCCGGCCGCACGCAAGCGTTGAGCGGCGTCGACCACAGCTCGTCGCTCCTGCTCCGCGAATTCGACGATCGCAGAACGGGTACGGCAGGCGTAAGACCCGCCCGCATGGGTGAGCACGCCGGCAAGTGAGGTCCCCGGCGCCGAGTCGAGCAAGCGCCCCACATCCAGGAGCGCGTCGCCTCCGGGATGGAGGCCCGCACGACGAGCATCGCTATCGACCTCGATCAACACGGGCAACACACGACCCATGCGCTCACCGAACGCAGACACGAACGCGACCTGGTCCACGTGATCAGCGAGTAGATTGAGCTCCGCGCCGCACAGCATGAGATCACCGATTCGCTCGAGCTTGTTGGGCGCGATACCGACGGCATACGTGATATCCTGGTAGCCCAGCTCGAAGAAATGCTCGGCCTCACGTAACGTGGACACCGTGATGCCCCCCGCTCCTCCTCCTGTCATCCGTTTCACCGCCTCGGCGGTCTTGGCCGTTTTCACATGGGGACGCAGGCTGACACTCGTTGGTCGGAGGCGCTCCTCCATCGCCGCGATGTTTCGATCGAGGGTCCCGCGGTCCAGCAGGAGGCAGGGCGTATCGAGCTGTTGGAGTCGCATGGGTAGACCCTATCGTCCTTCTTCATCCGATAGAATTTCGTAGGGCGCTGTTCCAACCATGCATGCGAACTTGCCGCACACCTACGCCGCTGTCCAGAGCACTGGCACCCACGCGCGCTCGCCCGCAGGTTCGATCGCCAGCCTCTCTTCCGCCCCTTCGATCAACCCGCCGCGCTCGATCATTTCGATGCCCGAGAACGTTTCGCGTAGCGACGAGAGGGTGGCACTGGGCAGACCCGCAACGTGAACCCGCACACCGCAACAGACGACATCTCGTAGATAGCCAAACATGCCGGCGTCGATTGCCGAACTGGCGGCGAACTCTCCCAGCAGTTCCACGCGCCAACTCTCCATGGCCGGCCAGGCTTCGAAGATCCGACCGAGGTCCTCACGCGCCTGGAGGTGGTGATCCGGGCACAGCGCAGGCACCCAGATGTTCACACGCACGCCGTCGGCCGCGGCACTGAGCACGTGGAGGTCGATCCACTCGGTGGCCGCATCGCCGCCGACCGCGGCGGATCGTGAGTCATGGCCCGGAGCCATCAAGAACCAATCGACTGGGCACACGCGTTCTGCATGGGCGGCGCACGCCCTTTTCGGGCACGAAGCGCGCTCGCCACCCACTGTGGTTCTCAGGACCACCGGCGGACGGCGAAGGCGACGAGGCTTCCGGCTTTCGCTCCGAGGCGTCCGACCTGGCCCGATCTCCGGGCGTTCCATCATGGACGCCCCCCATCCTCACGACGCCCGTGTCCCTGCGCGGCATCCGCCATCGCGGTCCGAGGGCGTGTCCAGATTGTGCCTAGTCCGCGGTTTCCAGGAATAACTCGCGCCCGATCAGCATGCGCCGAATCTCGCTCGTACCGGCGCCGATCTCATACAGTTTGGCATCCCGGAGCAATCGCCCGGTACTGTAGTCACTGATATACCCGTTCCCTCCAAGGGTTTGAATTGCCTCGAGCGCCATCCAGGTGGCTTTCTCGGCCGCATATAGGATGCAACCCGCCGCGTCTTTGCGCACGACACCTCCGCGATCACTGGCGCGGGCGACCGCGTAAACATACGATCGGCACGCGGAGAGTGTCGCGTACATGTCGGCTAGTTTTCCCTGCATGAGTTGGAATTCACCGATCGCCTGGCCGAATTGCTTGCGCTCGTGAACATAGGGGACGACCACGTCCAGACAGGCCTGCATGATCCCCAAAGGGCCCGCGCTGAGCACCACGCGTTCGCAGTCCAGACCGCTCATGAGCACACGCACGCCATCGTTGACGCGACCGAGCACGTTGGCCACCGGGATCTCACAAGCTTCGAAAACCAACTCACAGGTATTCGACCCACGCATGCCGAGTTTGTCCAGTTTTTGGGCCGCGGAGAAGCCAGGTGTGCCCTTTTCGACGATGAAGGCCGTGATCCCGCGAGCCCCCGCATGGAGATCGGTCTTCGCGTACACCACGGTCGTTTCTGCATCCGGGCCGTTGGTGATCCACATCTTGCTGCCGCTGAGCAGGAACACGTCCCCTCGCTGCTGTGCCCGCATGGTCATCCCCACGACATCCGATCCGGCACCGGACTCGCTCATCGCCAGTGCCCCAACGTGCTCACCCGAGATCAGCTTGGGCAGGTACGTACGCTTTTGCGACTCACTGCCGTTTCGCGCGATCTGGTTGATGCAGAGGTTGGAATGCGCCCCGTAGCTGAGGCCCACACTGGCAGAGTGGCGCGATATTTCCTCCATCGCCACGCAATGCGCCAGGTAGCCGAGGCCAGCCCCCCCGTACGCTTCGGCCACCGTGATGCCATGCAAGCCAAGCGCGCCGAGCTGGGGCCAGAGATCGCGTGGAAAGGTGTTGCTCCGATCGATTTCGGCGGCCCGAGGCGCGAGAGCCCGAGTGCAGAAACGACGTACGGTGTCGCGGAGGAGGTCGAGCTCTTCGCCCAAACCATGATCGAGGCCGATGGACTGATGCAACATGTTGGCTCGTGTCTGTAGGAGTTCTCGCGGTCGGGTTCGCAGCCGGCAGGTGAGCGAAGCTCGGAAAGGCGCATGACGCGCCACATGGGTCCCTCGTGTGCCTGCTAGGTCCGATTGTACGAGCAGTCCCGCTGTGGTGCGCGACCCCTCTCGACCCACCCCCTCCTCGGTTCGCCGCCACCCCGTCGTGCCGGACGAGCGTGCGCTCACTCGCGGGATGCGTGACGTTCGCTGTGCGCACATGGAGATCGCGCACCATCCGCGGCCGCGAACAACCGGCCCGGATGTGCGTCCGCGACCGGACTGCGACGCAGCCGTCGAGGAGAACCCGGTGAACGCTGCTACGCTCCAATTGTTGACGCCATCACGCGACACAGGAAGCGGTCGATACCTGCTGGTGTCCGTGGCGCTGATCGCCGTCGCGGCCTGCAAAGTGCCCAACCCAGCCTTCGACCCCGCCCGTACCGGAGGGGGGCCCGTTGCGGGGCAGACCGGATCGGGCGAAGCCGGGTCCGCCGACAGCAGCGGGCAGGGGACGGGACCCAGCACACCTCACGATGCGGCCGATGGCGACCTGGGCGAGGGTGATGGCGACCTGGGTGATGGTGATGGCGACCTGGGTGATGGCGATGGCGACCTGGGTGATGGCGATGGCGACTTGGGTGACAGTGATGGCGACCTGGGTGATGGCGACTTGGAGGGGGAGAGGGTCATGTTCCAG
>JAZGFE010000071.1:0-4348 GCA_036479215.1 Nannocystaceae bacterium
GCGCACTTCACACCCGTGCGCGCTCTCCGACCCGGCTCATGCTACTTAGGAGCGCCGTCTCGGGACTCATCACCGCGATTCCGTTCACCCTCTCGGACTCTCCGTGGATAGCCGGGGGCAGGGTTTCAACGTTTCAACGCCAGCACACTCTTTGTCGTCGGGATGCTGCTTTCCGTACCGGGGGGTGGCGACGGCTAGCGGGATTTCTCGGGCGCATCTTGCGCTTTGATCGATCGAGTTGCTCGTGTTACCTGCATGTTCCAAGGAAGGAACTGGGGATGCAGGACTCAAGGAGACTCAGCTTGTTCACGCTAGGCGTGATTCTGACAACGTCCTGTGGCTCCACAGACCGGGCAGGGCCAGACGAACCTAGCGACGGCAGCTCGACAGGAGAGACCGGGGACGATGGGGATGGGGATGGCGATGGAGACGGCGATGGAGATGGAGATGGGGATGGCGATGGCGATGGGGATGGGGACGGCGACGATACTCCCGACGCCGAGGACATCGAGGAGTACAAGAAGCACTGCGACGAGCAGCACGAGAAATCCGATTGTCACACCATCCCACCGCTCCTCGTCGATGACGATCTATCCTTCGGGTGCGTGTGGGAGGCGTGGGTCCCGGTGAGCATCGGCGAAGGCGATGAGTGTGCGTACGGAGTGACGGTGGCGCTTTGCGCTTGGGCGGTCTTTCCTAGTGAGGACGGCTGCCTCAATGATTTCAATCCGACACCCTGCGGCCCGATGTGGTCATCTAACGCACAGCGTGTAGACGATGACGGCGGTGTAATCGTGGCAAATGCCACCTGGTGCTACCCTCAGGGGGAGTGGCAGGACCGCAACGATCAAGACCTAGCGTGGCGAGAGTGCAACGACAGGAACGGAGAGTGGGCCAGCCGCGAGTGCGAGTGCATCTGCGAACCTGGTTTCCCCGGCATTGACTGACGAAGGCCCCACCGCTGATTCGCGACATTGCCGCACTGGGTTCACTTTCGAACCCAGATGACCAAGCCCAACTACCGCACCATCCACGGCGACTGCCTCGAGCAAATGCGCCGGCTCCCTACCGCTTGTGCACGAGCGGTGATTACCGACCCACCGTACTGCGCCGGCGGCTTCTCAGAGGCCGGTCGCAAGGCAGCCAAGAAGCAGGGCGTACAGGCCGATAGCAAATCCCACCAGAAGCTCGGATGGTTCGACTCCGACAACATGGGCGCTCTCCGACCCGGCTCATGCTACTTAGGAGCCTTAGGAGCTGTGTACAATCTTTCTCGGGTGCGAACCCGCAGGAGCGAATGGTCCAGCAGCCCCAGGTCCACCTCCCGCAGCCCCCGTGACTCCAAGCAGAGAGGGCGCACACGACACCGGCGTCATCAGTCGATTCGCCGGCGTAGACGTCGTCGTCGAAAAGATACAGGGGGTTGATGTTTTGTTCCGCGCAAGACCAACCTTCGGCGGACCAGAAGAAGGATTCGACTTGGTTCCACGGATTGAGGGGGGATGCCTCTTCGTGGGCGAATATCTCCCCATTTGGCCGTCCCACGCGGCACAAAAGGTGGAAAATGCCGTTACTGCAGCTCTGGACGGAGACGATGTGAGATTCCCGTTCGCGGGGAATGGCCTGGGCAAGCATGAGATCAAAGGTTCCGAGAACCCGACAAATTGCACCTTCGACCGCGTCCTACTCGTCACTGAGTAAAAGATCCCGGTAGGTGATTAATAGTACTGCTGCCAAGATTTGCAGAAAATTTAGAGAGGAGATCCTCCCGTGGTCCAAGGGGCCCTCGAACGCGTGCTGCTGTGGGACGACGTCAAAGATCGCCTGCATTCTCCAGCGGGCGCGCTTTCCCTCGAAGCACAGCAAAAACTGTGCATCGCCCGATTGCTGCCACTCCCAGGGACGATCACGTCGTCATACCAACTGGCGCAGATGTGATCATCGCCTAAGTCACCGATGATGGTAGATGCATCGTCGGCCGTGATCAACTCGTCGCGGCCCGACTACTGGCGTGCCTGACTAGGGTCCGTGACATCGGGCCTCAGCTGGTAACGCGCCTTCGCAGCCCGCACCTCCCGATACGCGTCGAGAGAACTGCGCACCCGAGCGTCGAGCGCTTCGTCCAGTCCGAAGACATCGTTTTGCTCCATCACATCGTCAAGGGGCCGATACGCAGAGATTCGTTCGCTGATGAAGTCGTAGTTGATCTTCAGATCTTCGTAGATGAGCGTGGACTTCATCCGTTCCGCTCCGATCAGTTCTGCCAGCACTGCCCCCTGGGTCTCCCGCAGCAGGGGACCAAAAAAGCGAAACACGCGGTCTCTGAACAGTTCGCGAAGCCCTGGAGACCTTGCACCGGAGAATAGCCACGGGAATAGATAGGCCGTGGACGTGGGAAGTATTGACTCCGCCGGGTCCATCCCAGGGATCCAAACCACGAACGGGACATGAATGGACTCCTCATAGACCGTCGACTTGTGGCGTTTGCCCCCATGTTCTCCGAATTCTTCACCATGGTCGCCGATGAAGATGACGATGGTGTTGTCTGCCAAGCCCGTCCGCTCCAACGTCGTCATGACGGCTTCGAACTGGTCGTCCACAAAGCGGATCTCGTGCAGGTATCTGTCTGATCGTTTTTTTCGAGGCAAGTCCTTGTAGCCGTGGTGCTCGTACGGCCCGTGGGGGCTCACGAAGAACACGAAGCCGAAGAAACGACTCTCGGACTCTGCCACCTTCGTCAGGGCCGCCGTCGCATTTTTCGCGATGACAGCGTCGTCGTTGCCCTCAAAACGCACACTATCAAACCCCTGGTCGAGCCCGACCAAATGCGATGGGAACCAGTGGTTGTATCCAACCCAGAAGGTCTCATAGCCCACCTCGCGCAGCGCCTCCGCTGCGGTTTGCTCGGTATCATGCAACCGGCCCGTCCAGGGTTTTTGCCAGGTTTCCCCGGAAATCATCGAGGGGTAGTTCATGGCAAAGAGCGCGGACATTGAATGAAGTGTGCCACTCGAGGGTGAGTAGGCGCGGTGAGCGACCCACCCGATCTGTGCCCGTCGAGCCAAATTGGGTGTCGTGTCGTAGCGCCCGTTCGCCAGCGACGTCTTGTCGTAGCGCGTCGTTTCGGCAACGATCAGGAGAATATTGTGGTCTTCAAGAACAAAGTTCTCGGGAAAGGACGGGAGATTGGCATGATCACGGAAGCGCTGAGGACCCAGTGGGTCGGACACGGGCTTCCCGCTGACGCTTTCCACGAATGCCGTGAAGATCACTCTCGATCGCCCCAAGAAGGCTGCGTCACGGAAGGCGGACTCCACCGAGCTCGAAAACTCGGAGACTCTAGCTGTGATACCGAGTGCGCTGCTGGCCGCGAGTGTCGCCATCATGATGGCTTGCCGCGCAAAGTGTGACCTGCGCGATGGCGACTCGGGCAGCATCACGATACCCGTCCAAAGGACGAGTAGCTCGCATTGCATCAATACGAGGTGAAGAGTGGGATACTGGCCTACTTGGACCCAATAGTTCGCAACATGCATGCCGCCGGCCGCGGCAAGCATGCTGACTGTCGCTAGCAATCGAAGAGGTGATGTGAGGCGACGAACAAAACCACGTTCCCACACGACGCCCGTGAGCACGGAGACGCCAAATAGAAACACGAAAACCAGCACAATAGGTGGATGCCAACGAAAGGCCGCATACCTCCCGAGAAGCTCGTGCATGGCACCCACCAAGGCGGCACACGCCAACACGAAAGCGACACGACGTGGGCGAATCCACCGGGACGTCTCGCCCACCGCGGACATCGCGGTGATACATGTGATGAACGCGACTGGTGCATAGAGATATATCCACGCAGTCTCTTGGCTAAGCGCCAGGACCCAGAACCACTCGGTGGCGGAGATCGAGTGCGTGTTGCCTGTGACAACGGTCTCCAGCATCCCCAGAACCAGCAAGGCGGCTCCGAGCGCACCCGCTCCTACCCCGGCACGTTGCGCCGCGCTGTAGCCGGTCCCCCCCTTCGTTTGGCCTCTCTGGATCGTACGGTCGCTCATACTGGTTGGGACATTGTCTGCCACTATCGTGAGGTGAAGGATCGTTGTAACAAACCTATCACGCGTCCTCCGCCCTGGTCGTTCGTCAGGAGTTGCGGTCGATACCAGCTGGCGAGGTCCTCGTGCTCGCCGTCGCATGCAGTTGCCACCGCATCAAGGTAGCTGATGGCGTGATAAAAATCGACGAGCTCTCGACGAGGTACGCCTTCGGGCAGCCGCTCTCGCAGCTCACGCCTCAATGGCTCCAAGTCACGTGCTCCGTCCTGAATACATGCAACCGGGATGTCGCGGCGTGA
>JAZGFE010000072.1:0-7709 GCA_036479215.1 Nannocystaceae bacterium
TTCGCCGAGTCCGCGGTCGGCGGGACCTCGGCTTTGCTTGGATGCCATGGACATCTCATCGTCCATTCTCAAAAAACCACAAGTGTTTTCTTTGTAGTCTATATCGCGAAAATACTCCCTGGCGATAATGTCCCAAACGAACAAAAGGCCTCGCAATGAGGGGATCACTCAGCGGATACCCTGGTGTTCGGTTCCTCGGCGCGGATGGCCGGTGAAGCCGTCGAGCAGACCAACGCGATGAGCCCCCATTGCAGTCCCTTTCTCCATATCATGGCAAGATCCGATCAGAACGCGGCCGATCCCGTAATCGTGCCGCCGAGGATTTGGAAATCGTGTGCGAGCCCAGCTTGGCTTTGACCGAACCGGTGAGAAAATGAAGCGCCGAGGGTGTAGCTGGCCTTTTTTCCGATCACGACCGCGCCACCGACAAAGTATCCGCCCGCAAAGCGGTCGGACGATGCCCACACCCAAAGGCCACCGTCCGAAACCGTATAGGCCTGCGGACCCGCGAAGCCGCCCCCAGAAAGGGTGAGCCGGGAGCCGAGGACCCAGCTCAGTGCAGCCGTTCCCGAGGGCAGAAACTCGGTGCCATTTTGGGCCGTGTCCGGTTCGCCCCGAAGGAGGGTCAGCTTGGCGCCCACTGTCGCGCGTACGTTCTTGCCGCTGGCGATGTGGAGTCGGGGATGGGCAACGAGTACCAGCAGATCGGGGTAGATGGAGCTGGACAACCCGAGGCCGCCCCCGAACCACACCTCGGCATAGTCGGCGTAGGCGGCGAGCACTTTTGTGTGCTGGATCTCTTCCGCACTGGTGAACAGCCACGACGCCGAGGCGCCGACGTACGTTTTGCGGGCGCCGTAGGTCATCCCGGCGACGGGATTGGCCTGCCAAAAGTCTTGTGCGGCGTAGCGCAGGTGAGCTTGAGCGAAGCCGGCCCCCGCCCACACTCCGACGCCAGATGGCAAGGTGACGCCGATGCTGGCCACCGCGGTCTCGAACCGGTCCACGTTCCAGGGGCGGATGTACCCGAAGTATCCGCCCGCTACGTCAGCCGTCAAACGGGCGCGAGGCGGATCGAGGCTGCGCACGACTTCGGGTGGACGCGAGGGTGCTGCCGGATCTGCCCGCGACGCATCTTTTGCATTTGCGCGCTCGAGCGCCGCATTTCTTTTTTCCGATGGGACCCTGGTGCTGGTTGCCTTCTTGTCTGAGAAGCGAGGCGTGTCGCATGCGAGCGCGTCGCAGCGTTGACAAACGCCTACGAGCGTCCCGAAAAGTCAACAGATTTCAAGCAGCGAGCGCCACAACTCGACACCGGATAAAGCCCTCTCCGGCCTCGAAGCCTCCCAAAACCAAATAAAAGTTCGCCGAGTGCCGAGTGCGGATCCAACGCCGGTCCCAACCGAGCAGTCCGCTGAGCACGACGGTGAGTGCCGCGAACCCTGCGGTGTGACGCCCGCGGCCAGCGTAAGTGACCCCACTGTCGCCCCAAAGAGCCCGAAACTCGCCCACCCCATCCAGGCAGGATCCAACCCACGACTTGTCGCATGTGGCGATCGAACTTCGGTGAAAACGCTTCTGGTCGTAGATCAGTAGGCACTCGCCCACAGTCAGGGGATCAAGTAGTCCACAGCGAGCTTCAGGACGCCTTGAGCTTTGGAGAAGCACGCGTAGTCCTTGTTGCCGTCGTTGTCCGAGACGACCTCGAAGGCGAGCCGATATTGGGACCGGTCGCTGCGCTCTGCTGGGTTCTCGTAGTCGTCCTCTAACAGCGCGAGGACCTCGATCAATCGCGCTCCGAAATTCACACCGTTCGAAAAAACACCGATGTCCGACAACAGCTCGGCATCCCAGAGCTTGATCAGCGGCGCGAACGTCACGTGGTCCGCCGGCACATCCCCGAGGTCCGAGTACGGCGTCCCGTTCGGGGCGACCTGCGTGGTCGATAGCGTCGCGCCTGAAACTCCAGAATTCCGCCGGGGAGCGTCGAAATGTCGAAGGTGATGCCACCCCGCACCCAACCGTTCGTGCCCGCTCCGCCGTATTGATCACCCGCGCAGATTTCGTAGCCCAGACTCGACTCGTTCAGCGCCACGTCGCCCGTCATCGCGTCCGCGCATAAGGCAAATCAGCCGGCAAAAGAGTGGCAGCGAGAAGTACGCGATGGCGTGGGCGACCGCGGCCGGGACGTTGGTGGAAGTCGAACGGGTCAATCGCGGCGACAAAGAGCGAAAGCGAGCGGTGACCCGAGCGCCGCGGTGGCCAATGACAGCGTGGCGATGGCCGGCGACGCCCAGCGAACGCACCGATAGCGAGCCCGCGACGAAAGCGAGCAAGACAAAGCTCGAGATGGGTGCCTCTGCCGCGGGCAAGACCTCACGACTCAAACAACATCACGTGTCCCGGTGGCGAAGGCCGAGGCGGAGCGCGGGCGCCATGCAGGTGGGCGACTATCTTGTGCGAGTCGGTGACCGCCTCGAGCACCCGCATGGGACCGCCGCACTTCGAACAGGTTTCCACATCAATAGCGAACACCCGGGCGAGCAGTTTCCCCCAAGCAATGCGTGATGGCGACGGGTCGGAAGCCGGCGGGACCTTCTTGACAACGGACGGGTCAATAGGCGACGACACTCCGAGCTGCGCACGCTTGTCAAACAAGGTAAGCTGGCGAGGCTGTGGGTCTTGGTACCTCGGGATCACCTGGTGACGCTCCGCTGGCGGCTGTGACACTCAGGGGGGCACCAGCTTCTCTCCGGCACGTCGCCGGAGGGGGCGCCCCCATCGTCTTTGCCCAAACAGCACTTCTTGAACTTGCGCCCCGACCCGCATGGGCACGGAGCGTTTCGACCCGGTTGCGGAACGGCGCGCACTGGATTGGGGACCGGGCGCCAGAGAGTCTCACCGATCGCCTTGAGTTGGGCTTCACGCCGCCGAAGAAAGCTAGCGACGTCATGGCGCCGCTCGAAGAGCACCCACAGGTCTGCGAGTAGGTGCTCGGGCGCGCACTCGGCAGTCATCTGCTCAATCTTGAAGTCCCCGGCGCCGCTGATGTCGAGCAGCAGGGAGCCGACCGCGTCGCCCGATTTCGCTTCGTCGTCAAAGAAGACAATTCGCGCCTCGTGGCAGTCGCACCCGGGGGTTGGGCAAAGGTAGGTGCCGGTCCAGTATCGACGGTCGCCGAGGATACTCGTCCGAACGCGTGCCCTCCAGTAGATCGTCTACGACCGCGAGGTGATATTTCTCCAGCTCGTCCAGCTCGATGTCCGTGCGCGGCCCCTCGATCCGGCATCCCTTGGCGCGCGCTCCAAAGCGATGCAACACCTCGAGTAGGTCGCCGTCTATCTCAGAGGCGAGCCACTGGAGCAACACCCGATCGGCTACGCCCGGCGTGTCGGGAGGGGCCTTCGTCTCGATCCTCTATTCGTGACAGCTGGTGTCCGCTCTGCCGGCTGCTTCGTTGTCGCCACGCGGAATTTTTGGTCTCTGGCCATGTGCGTCGAGGCCGTTCCTCTTCTTGTGCTTCATCCATCTCTTGTCGACCTCCTTGAATTCGTCATCTGTGATGACGTCATTGTTCTTCAAGGCGTACAGGGCCGATCGAATCGAGACCGCAGAGATGTCGGACCGTGAGACCTCGCCGCACTTGAGGCACTGCGTCTTCGGGGGGGGATGCACCGGTCATGGCGAATCTGCCTTCGCTTCTCTGTCATCCGCGCACAGAAGTCGGCGAGAACTTCCCACTGCATCGTCTTCGACCAGGACGTCTTCAGCTCCTCGATCATCTCCGGGAACCAGTCTCGCTGTGCATCGCCCGCGGGCATCAGCCCCGATCCTCCCGCGCGCGTTTGTCCAACATCAGCTGTTCACGCTCGAGTGGGGCCGGCTCTCCGCCACGTCGGGAAGGCCCTTGAGAAAGATGACGTCCGAGCGATGGTTGAGGTACGCCTCGAAGACGAATTTGGTCCAGTAGTCGCGCGCCGGGCCGAACTTCATGAGGTGCTCGTATCGGGCGATTCGGTCCTCTGCGGGGGCATCGGGCAGCGTGCGGCGGAAGTAGGCCTGCCACTCGCTGGCTGACTCACCCAGGACGTACGGCGTCGTGAACACGAGATGTTCCTCGATACCGGGCAACGCTGGCGGGAGCACCCGGACGTACCACAGCTCCCCCTTGCACCCGCGGTATCCGGAAGGGACAAGCGCGCGGCACACCGTGTCGGTAACGAGCTCGCGGAGCACGACCGTGTCCCCGTGGGCGCCCTCGTGGGCGTAGACGCCCATGCGCGATTCCTGCATCAACCCGATCACCCGCACGAACTCTTCGTGCATGTCGAAGGCCGTGCCCACAGCCATGGTCGTGGTACCGATGGTCTCTTCGGCCAGCCCGACGCAAGCATCGAAGAACGCCCAGCAGGTGAAGAAGGATGTGGTCAGCGGGCTCATCGGCGGGCCGCCCGGCATGTACTCATCCTCCGCCTTCGAGATCAGCCTGACGAAGCGATCCATTTCCTTGAGGGAGGTGAGCTGCTCGGACATGACCGAGACCTGGTTCTGAGTGTAGATGTAGATCGCGTGCGCCGGGTGATAGTCGGCGAGTTCTTCTCGGGTGGCGACCGTCTTCTGAAGCTCGGCCGCGTTCTCCTTGCCGGTCTGGAACGCCTTCAGATCGACGACCTTGCCCTTCACGTACCGATTCATCATCTTGACGAGCTTGCTCGCGATGGGACGGCCGCGCTTGATCGTGGAGCCCTTGGTCCTCGTCGTACGTGTCTTGGCTTTGGTCTTGGCGCACTGGGCCTTGAGCGCCGTCGTTCCGAACGCGGCTGTGACGACCTTGTCCGGCTCGGTCCAGTGCACGCGAACCTCTCCCTCGGGGGTCATCTCGGTCGCCGCGATTCGGCGACGGTCCTCGGGGTAATGCTGCCGCTTGTAATCGGCGAGCTCGGCGATGTGCTGGTCGGTGTCGGCACTGCCGAGCTCGGCCCACGGCGCTACGTCCTCCCAGTCGATCTGATCGAGCAGATCGCGATGCTTGTCGCGCATGACATCGTCGCCGATGGCGCTGTTCCAGGCGGCGCCCGCCAGCATCAGGGCAGCGACGGCCGCGGGCTCCGATGGGATGGCATCGGGGTTTTCGAGCAGCCGCAGTGCCATCTCCTTGATGATCTCGGAGAGCTTCCGCTCCGGTGCGCGAGGGGGGGCGCGACCGCCGCGAGTCGGAAGCTTGAGTACCTTACCGGGCCGGCGTTTCTTGCTGCCCGTCTTTTTCCTGTTTTTGCTCAAGTGCCTCGCTCCTTCGTCTGGCTGGCTTCTACCGCGCGCTCAGCTTCATCGCCACAGGTATGCGGCCTCTTCGATGCGGGCGGATGGAACGAGTTCTTGCCCGGCCACACGAAGTGCCGAGCGTAGGCCTCCTCGAGCTTGGGATCGCCGGTCTTGGTGAATCGAAGTCGCTGCTTCGCACCCTTGCCCCAGCGCATGTAAGCCGTGGCGGAAGGCACCAGGTTGAGGTCATGGGCGTGGAAGCGCAGGATGCGAAGCAGCCGCGACAGGCGGGTGAGGTTGCAGTCGATCACGGCTTCCAGGTGCGGCACACGACTCCGGCGCCAGTCCTCGACCCGCGCAGGGGGGAGCAATCCCATCGCGACCAGGACCTCGATCGGCGCCACGACCTTGCCGCGCGCGAGCAACCTCTCCACGGCGTTCGCGACTTTCGGATGAAGTGGGTCATCGCGGAACGTGTCGGGGCTAACGGTCGGATGTGGCTGGACGCGCTTGTGCTTCACTCTTTGCTTCGCCTCTCACCGTTGTAAACGCCGACTATGGACGGCAGCCAAGCGGTCGTCGTGTCGCCGATTCCATGCGCCATACGACCGTATCTGCGCATAAGGCAAAAGAGTCGCAGCGAGAAGTACGCGATGGCGTGGCGAGCGAGCAACGTGTGGCGGTTCGCTCGCTTCTTGAGGCCAGCAAACGCCTCCCCCAGGAGTTCATCGGGACCGATGTGCTCGCGGAGCTCGAGGAATAGACGAGCAGCCACCTCGCTCCACCGCCACGTCGTTACCCCGGTGGTGGTGAGCGAGTGTTGATACGCCGGCCGCACGCCTCCTACCTTTCGGGTTTTTTCGGTCTCCGCAAGAACAGGACCCCGGCGAGGAAGACAATCGACCTGGGCGGCGTGTGGCGGCCAGCGTTGCGGCTGGTGTGATCGTCGCTCATCCTGCAACCGTGTCGTCTCGCGCCGCCGCCAGTCTACACGCCATCGCCACCGACAGCCAGAGCCTTCCGCGTCACGGGCACGTCACAAGCGATCACGGGCCGTCACGAGTTACAGTCGCTCCCCCCGCGCGATGCCGGCCATGACCTCGTATGGTGAGTCGGCCCGTCTGCGGTTGAGCGCGAGTTCTGGACACCACCGTGAGGCCGCGATCCTCCGCGTCGAAACGAATCCGCTCGAGCAGTACGGTTTTCCCGACCACGCGCAGCCCATAGTACGGTTTTCCCGACCACGCGCAGCCCATAGAAGACAAAAGACCTCGCCGCCCGGCCTAGATGAACCCGATCAAGCGCTATAGCGGCGTTCTCCACCAGGTCGTCGCGACCAGCCAACGTGGGTGGCGGCGTGCGCCCACCTCGAACTCAAGGAGGTCCTTACTCCGGAGCAGGTCACGAAGTATCTTGAATTGCGCGGGTACTCGACCGACGACCCCGTGTGAGAACGTACCCGAGGGTCATGACCCCGAGCAATGCAAGAAGCACAATGGCTGCGAGTAGGCGCAACGCCGCGGTCGATTGATCGCGCTCACGCGTTACAAGCTCCGCGATCCGCGAGCTAGTTGACCAGCCATAGAATTCGATGAGAGACGTCGGTTCGAAAGGCGTCGATGTGGCGCCGCGCCCAAACGTGCGGGCGGTGCGACTGCGTACGGAGTTCCTTCGCGGGACGGTTTGACTCAACGCGCGGGTGTTCCCCGAGCGGCTTGGATGGACCAAGCGGATACGCAACTACTTCAGTCGGCTCTCGTGTCTAGGCGCGTGGATCGGGCAAATCAGCCGGGAGAAAAGTGGGCTAGCGAAAAGTACGCGATGGCGGCCGCGGGGCCCGGCCGGAGCGTTGGCGCAAGTCGAACGGGTCAAACGCGGCGACAAAGAGCGAATGCGAGCGCTCTAGCAGCGGCGCACGAGGCGGGTCTGATCCACCGAGACTTTTCGCCGGCGAACCTCATGGTTTCCGAAAACGGCCAGGCGAAAGTGATGGACTTCGGCCTGGTCCGCTTGGACGTGGACTCGCATGATGACCGCCCTCTTGACTCGCGGGAGAATACATCGCTCGAGCTGACCCAGGCGGGCACCGTTATGGGGACCGCCGGCTACATGTCGCCCGAGCAGCACCTCGCCGCCCTCACCGACACGCGTACCGACCAATTTTCGTTTTGCGTCACGCTGTGGGAAACTGTAGTTGGCGAACGCCCATTCGCTGGCGAAACCACGGCGGAGCTCAAGGGAAACGTCACACAAGGGAAGCTTCGACCTCCGCCCAGTGGCGCCAGAGTGCCGGGATGGCTGCGCAAAGCATGCGAACGGGCTGAGCCATCCCCTCATATAGCGCCCAGCACTTCACGAAAACATACCTGACGCTGGATAAGTTGGTCGAATTTTCGCACAGAGCGACGAATCGATCTTGGTTCATCGTCAGCGACAGGTCGTACCAA
>JAZGFE010000073.1:0-7779 GCA_036479215.1 Nannocystaceae bacterium
CCCCAATCCCACCCGAACCCCCCGAGCCCAAGTTGCCTGCCCCATCGTCATCGCCGCAAGCGACCGCAAGACAAAACGCGAGGGGATGGATGAATCGGAGTCTGCGCATGCCTACGAGTTTGCCAAAAACGATGCGAGGAGGACAGCGTAAACCACAGGCGCCTCATGGTCGCTTCGCGCATCCGAACGCGACATCCACGCTTCTCCCATCCACGCCAACATGCCGGACGTCCAGCGCTCAATACGGCGTCTTGTCTCGCTTCTTGGACCAGCGAAGAAAAGGCGCCGTCTCCCGATGTGCGATACGAACTTGCTCCAGTTTCACCGTACGCTGATCCGGCGTCCCACGAAACTCCTGGTGCAACTGTTCATCGTCGAAGCCCGCCGCAGCCGCGTCATGGCGACTCGCACAGAAGTACGCGCGAGGGATTCTCGCCCAATGGATCGCACCTAGGCACATCGGACAAGGCTCGCAGCTCGCGTAGAGTTCACAGCCCTCAAGCCTGAAATCTCCCAGCTGTGCGCACGCGCGCCGAATGGCGACAATTTCAGCGTGTGCGGACGGATCCTGGTCGAGTGCGACGCGGTTCGTACCCTCTGCGATCACCACACCGCCGCGTACCACGAGGGCACCAAACGGCCCGCCGCCATCGTCGACACTCGACGACGCAAGTTGGAGAGCGCGGCGCATATATTCGTGCGAACTCATCGTACCCCTGCCTGCCGTTGTCCCGGCCGGTGCGCGCCCCCGCCCTTGGGCCTCAGTCTTTCACGAGCGCGATAAGATGTTCTCTTCGTGGATTGCCGCCGCGGTGATCGGGTCGTGGTTGCGAGGCCATAGCGAGCACCCGCAGTCCCGCACGCGGAGCCAGCCGCGACAATTGGGACTGGGTGTCCACTCGCTTGCCGTCGATCTCGCCGTCGCCCATCAGCAAGACTGCCACCCCCTCGGCGCGCAAGAGGGTCCCCATCGCGCCCAGGCACTGCCCCAACTCCCTTTCCCATTGCTCCCTACCCTGCGGATTCCGCGCCAAATGGCGCCGCGCACCTATCTCACCCTCCTGCAAGGCCTTGGGTCGGATGGCGAGCCAAGGGTACCGCCTGCGGTGATGATCGACATAGTCGTAGGTGCCCCCATAGGGGGGCGACGTGAGGATGAGATCACACTTGTAGGACCCACTGAGGGTATGTGGGAGCCGTCGCGCGTCAGATTGCACAATCTTGGGCGGGTGGCACACGGCAGGCAAGGCCTCGGAGAACGAGCGCCAGCGCTCGACCCATTCCAGGCCCCGTCGCGCGAAAAACTCGGTCGCCAGGCCCTTGCGAATGGTCTTCTTGACCCGCTGCTCGCTCGTGTCGGACTTTTGGCGCGAGAACTTGATGATGATGGCCGAGAACAGCATCTCGAGCCCGCAACGGTCGTCCTTACTTTCGATCTTCGAAATCTCCTCGCGCAGGCCCGCAAGCTCCTTGAGTACATGAACGTCGTACCACTGGAGCTCCTCACGCGGCAGCGGAGCCCGGGCAGGTGCGCGCTCACGAACGCGCCGAGAGGAACCCGCGACCACGCGGGCGAGGCAGTTGTTGAACGTCTCGAGGCTCGCGGCGTCGCGCCGCTGCGTCTTGACCCGGGCGAGACGCAACGCCAACGGGTTGAGATCGCTGCCCAGCGATCGCCACCCGTGGCGCATCGCTTCCACCAACACGGTGCCGCTGCCACAAAAGGGATCGAGAACGGAACGACGACCGCTTCCAAAGGAGCGCAGCAACGACGCGACCAGTGAGCCGTGCAGCCGTGCGGGGTAACTATGGAAGCCATGGGTGAATTCGTTGGGATCCGTGTCCGCCTGGGCTGCGAACGCGCGCACCAACGGAACGGAGAAGGTCGAGTCGCCCTGCGAGCAGGTTTCGGAGCGTCGGGCGGTTGAAAGCGAGCGACGTTGCGCCATTGGCCTCAGTTTGCCGGCGCGCTCGCGGCCGCCACCTGCTGCCCCGACTGGGGCGCGAACTTGGCCACACATGCATTCATGATCGTGAGTTCCTCACCCCTCATCGAGGCCGGCGCCTCGCCGAGCGCACGGGCCTGGCACGCCGCGGCCTTGATGCTGCCGAGCTTGACGCATTTTCCTCGCCGTTCCCCCAAAATACTCCGCTTGTTGTCGTAGAAGTTCATCAGCCCGCGGTCGTTGTCCGCGTTGCTACGCACGACGAACCCCGTATACGCGCCCAGCAGGTCATCACACGCAGTCTTGAGGCTCGGCGGCATACGTTTGGGCAGATTGGCCAAGCCGGCAAGCAGGGCTTCCTGCTGTTTCTTCGCATCGGCTGCCGCCTGCTTCTTTTCGGCGAACGCGTTCTTACGTGCCCGTGCGCCGGCTTGCCGCACTTCGCTGTGCACGCTAGCTTGGCCATCTCCCAAAGCGGTTTCTGCGAACGCTGCCAAGGCTGCGCGACCTTTGGTATCCTGGTTGTCTGCGCAAGCGAGGCCGGAGTGCACGGCGAGGCTCGCGAAGATGCATATCGATCGGCGGGTGATCATCGTCTCAGTTCCTGGTCTGGTGCGGGTCTGGTGGTCGTGGTTCGACGCCCGAAAGCGCATCATACACACTTTCGTCGCGAGGCAGAACGTGCGGCGCTCGACCCTCTTCGGCGCCGCACGTTCGAACATTCGAGCCCGCGCGCGAGTCGCAGGCTCGCACGTCGCCGACGGGTGTAGAGCAGGGATGGGCGCTGTGCGCCGCCCACCAGCGGCCGGAGTCGCAGGCTGGGGGCTGGGGTATACGCTCGGCCTGCATGCGTCCCTACCTCGAACTTCTGCAGACGATTCTCCGCGACGGCGTGCGCAAGGCCGACAGGACCGGAACCGGCACACTGAGTATATTCGGGCACCAGGTCCGCTATGATCTCGCCGCCGGCTTCCCGTGCCTGACCACAAAGAAACTCCATATTCGTTCCATCGTGCACGAGCTGCTGTGGTTCCTGCGCGGGGACACCAATATCACCTACTTACAAGAAAACGGCGTGAGCATATGGGATGCATGGGCGGACGAAGACGGGGAGTTGGGCCCGGTATACGGGCAGCAATGGCGCTCGTGGCCCTCGCC
The DNA here is from genome assembly GCA_036479215.1 of Nannocystaceae bacterium. Taxonomy (GTDB): domain Bacteria; phylum Myxococcota_A; class Polyangia; order Nannocystales; family Nannocystaceae; genus FL481. The sequence goes on from JAZGFE010000073.1 coordinate 3,105, forward strand.
AGACGGAGGAAGCATCGATCAGATCCGCTCGGTGCTCGATCAAATTCGAGAGAACCCAGACTCGCGCCGGATCATCGTCACCGCCTGGAACCCGAGCGACATCCCCAAGATGGCCCTCCCGCCTTGCCATTGCCTTTTCCAGTTCTATGTCGCGGAGGGCAAGCTCTCGTGCCAGCTCTACCAACGCAGCGCAGACGTCTTTCTCGGCGTGCCCTTTAATATCGCTTCGTACGCACTCCTGACGATGATGATCGCGCGCGTCTCCGGGCTCCGACCCGGGGAGTTTGTGCACACCCTTGGCGACGCGCACCTGTATCTCAACCACTGCGAACAGGCGCGAGAGCAGCTATGCCGTGAGCCCCGCGTCTTGCCCACGCTCAAGCTCTCAAGCGGGGTCAGGTCGCTGTTCGATTATCGCTTCAACGACATCGAGCTCGAGGCCTACGTTCCTCATCCACACATCAAGGCCGCAGTTTCAGTGTAGTATCGAAACGCGATGAACATCTCCATCATTGTCGCCATGGCGAACAACGGTGTCATCGGGCGAAACAATGCCCTGCCTTGGCAATTGTCGGGGGATATGCGGTTCTTCAAGGCGACGACCATGGGACACCATGTGATCATGGGGCGCAAGACCTACGAGTCGATCGCCAAACCGCTGCCGGGTCGTCCGACGGTCGTCGTCACTCGCGATGCCCGCTATCGCGCTCCAGGGTGCCGCGTGGTCACCAGCTTTGATCAGGCCTTGAAGTTGGCGGAGGAAGCTGGCGATAGCGAGGTGTTCGTCGCTGGCGGCGCCCAGCTCTATCGGCTCGCGCTGCCGCGGGCCCACCGTCTCTACATGACCGAGGTCGACGTCCATGCAGATGGTGACACCTACTTCCCCCGTTTGGAGCGAACGAGGTGGCAAGAGCGTTCGCGTACCGTGCACGCTGCGGACGACAGGAACGAGCACGCCTACGCCTTCGTGGTCCTCACGCGCGATGACGCGCACCGCGGGATGGCACCGAGCTTGCCCCGATCGACAAGGTTGCCTACTGTCTAGCACTTCGTGAGCGCGCGCCCTCCGTGGCGGCGCGCTTCGGAACGACAGGATGAGGAAAAAATCATGAAACGTACACTCGCCAGTGCGGGGCGCAGCATCGGTGTGCTCGCTGCCGCTTGTCTCTGCTTTTCAACCACGGCCTCCGCGAACGATCCACAGCTCGCCTTCCAACGCTATACGCTCGACAACGGTATCGAGGTCATCCTGCACCAAGACAATAGCGTGCCGATCGTGGCCGTCGACGTTTGGTACCACGTGGGCTCAGGCGACGAGGTCGTCGGCAAGAGTGGATTCGCCCATCTTTTCGAACACATGCTCTTTCAAGGCTCGGAGCATGTGGGAGAAGATCGCCACTTCGACGTGCTGAAAAACATCGGTGCGAGCAGCGTCAACGGCAGCACCAACACCGACCGCACCAACTACTTTGAAGTCGTCCCCTCGCACCAGTTCGAGACCGCGCTGTGGCTTGAGAGCGACCGCATGGGATACTTGCTGCCGCTTCTCAACCGAGAAAGCCTCGACAACCAAATCGAGGTCGTGCGCAACGAGAAGCGCCAGCGCGTCGACAACGTGGCCTACGGCCCGAGTCGCATGGAGCTAGCCTCCACACTCTTCCCCGAGGGGCATCCCTACCACTTTTCGGTCATCGGGAATCACGATGACCTCGCATCGTCCAAGCTCGACGATGTGGTGGCGTTTTATCAACACTGGTATGCGCCCGCCAACGCCACGCTCGTGATCGCGGGCGACTTCGAGCCCGACAACACCAAGGCTGCGGTACAGAAGTGGTTCGGCGGCTTTCCCAACACGGTAAAACCGATTCACCGGCCCGTACCCGTGCCCACGGTCGCGCAGGTTCGCAAGCAGATCCTCGACCCATTCGCCAAACTGCGTCGCATCACCTACGCGTGGCACACGCCCCCCTACTTCCAGCAGGGTGATGCCGAGTTCGACATCTTGGGCCACGTCCTCGCCAGTCGCACCGGACGACTCGAAAAGATTCTGGTGCAAGAAAAGCAGCTAGCGCAAAATGTTCGCGCCCATCAGGTGTCGCAGCAACTCGGGTCGTACTTCGCTGTATCCGTTACCGTCAAGACCGACGCGGATCTGGCCGAAGTCGAGCGGATCTTGCAGCAAGAAATCAACAAGGTCATCACGGTCCCGGTCACGCAACGTGAATTCGCTCGCTCCGTGGTGGAACGCGAAGCGAGTTTCGTGTGGCGTCTCGAGTCGTTGATGGCCCGCGCTGAAACGATGCATCGCTACAACCACTACTACGGGGAACCAGGCGCGATTACGCGCGATCTTGATCGCTACCGCCACTCTTCTCCCACGCAAGTCCAACAGTTCGCAGCCCAGTACCTGGCTCAAGACAAGCGCGTCGAGATCCTCACCGTTCCCGCCGCAGCCGCCGCCACAACCGCAGCCGCAACCGCAACCGCAACCGCAACCGCAACCGCAACCGCAACCGCAACCGCAACCGCAACCGCAACCGCAACCGCAACCGCGGCAGCCACGAGGTAGTCATCATGAGAGCACGACACACGATTTCCCTCAGCTTGGCCCTCGCAGTCACGGCCTGCGCCGCGTCCACCACACGTCCGGACATTGCAGCACCCGTCGCGCCCCCAACCGGCGCTGCTACGGAGGAAGGTGGGGGTAACTTTCCCCAAGAGGCCTATCGCCAAGCTCAGCCCACGGCCACGACCCCGCGAGCCTTCCAGTTGCCCGCCGTGCAGAACTTTCAGCTCGCCAACGGCATCGACGTCTACCTCATCGAGAAGCACAACCTCCCGGTGATCTCCGCCGAGTTGTCCTTCGAAGGCGGTGAGGTCAACGACACAAAAGGAAAGTTCGGGCTCGCTAGCGTGTGCATGGACATGCTGACCGAAGGCACCAAGAAGCTCGAAAAAATGGCATTTGCCGAGGCACTGGCGGACACGGCATCAAGCGTGTTCAGCTACGCCGACGACGACACTCAAGGCGTCGCATTTCGCACCCTGTCCGCGCACTTGGATGCCACCTTTGGGCTCTTCGCTGACACCCTTCGCAACCCAGGACTTCGCTCGGGTGACTTCAAGCGCGTGGTCGAGCTGCGACTCGAAGGCCTGAAACAATCCAAAGGCTCGGCCGAGTCGGTGGCCCGCCGAGTCTCCGGAAGCGTGTTGTACGGTCCCGATCACCCCCTCGGCCACGTCGTGACCAAAAAGTCACTGCAGCGGCTGCGCGTGAGCGATTGCAAACGCCACCACCGCAGCTACGTCAAGCCACAGGGGGCCAAACTCTTCGTCGTGGGTGATATGACCCAAGCTCAAGTCCGCGAACGCTTTGAGAAGGGTCTCGCGGGCTGGAAGGGCGCGCCGAAGGGGAGCATCGCCATGCCGGCCCCCAAGTCACGTCCAGGCAAGGTGTTTTTCGTCAATATTCCCGGCGCAGCTCAGTCCGCAATCCGCATCGCACATTTTGGCCCTCTACGAAAGGCGCCCGACTACTTCGCCAATAGCATGATGTCCGCGGTCCTCGGCGGGGGCTTCAGCGGGCGCGTCAACATGAATCTACGGGAAGACAAGGGCTACTCGTACGGCGCGCGGGGCTCTTTCTCCTACCAACGCGAGTCCGGGGCCTTCGTCGCTTCGTCTGCGGTACGCAGCGACGCCACCTACCAGTCGGTGCTCGAGATCTTCACCGAGATCTCGAACATGAAGTCGGGAGCGCAACCGATCACCCAAGCCGAGCTCACGCGTGAAAAAAATGGCGCAATCTTGGGCTTGCCGGCCCGCTTCGCCACCGCCGCACAGGCACTGCGGATGTACCGGGAGTTGGTGTACTTTGGTTTGCCCCTAGACTACTGGAATCGTTACGTGGACAACGTGAGCCAGGTGACCCTGGCACAGACGACGGTCTCCGCCGCCACGTATCTACACCCAGAAATCGCCTCGGTACTCGTGGTCGGTGACGCAAACGCGACGATGATCCGCCGCGGCGAAGACGGCAAAGACGTGCCATTGCTCGACGCGTCGGGGCAGCCGATCTCGCTACTGACCTCGCTGCGAAATCTCGCCCGCAGCGGTCAGATCGGCGCCGGCGAGGTGGTGCTACTCGACGCCGACGGGAATATCCGCTCGTAGAAAACGAACGACGGTAGCCTAGGCAACGGCGGACTGGGGCGCTTCGCTGACTCGGTACCCCCTCTGGGGCGGGTCAACGATCCGTGCCCGTTCGCCCTCGTTGATCGTCGAGAAGCAACCGCACGGCGTCGAATAGTGTATGGCGGTCGGCCGACTTGGTCAGGTAGGCATCCGCTCCGTGCGCCTCCGCCAGTCGTCGCAGCTGCTCCTCATCGCAGCTGCTCATCAAGAGCACCCCGGGCGCGTTCTCCAAGCCCTCTCGGCGAAGCAGCTCGACGAACTTCGTGCCGCACAATCCGGGCATATGCACATTGACCTTGCCCCCCAAAAGTGGACAGTGGGACTGTGCTGCAATTTCTTGAAGAGCGGAAGCGGTTAGGCTGAAGTTCCAGGCCCAGACTTAGAAAACACCCATGATTGTGGGCACTTCGACCGATTTTGCCGATGCGGCTCTGCCTACAAAGTGATCGTCGAAAGCAGCTCAAGCGCCCGACTCTGGGAC
>JAZGFE010000074.1:0-22371 GCA_036479215.1 Nannocystaceae bacterium
TCACCTGAAAGTGCCTTTTGCGCTCGGTTGCGCGTGTTCGCTGTTGCTCATAACTACACGAACAAGGGGACTTTCAGGTAAATTCACAGTATTCAGATTTTTTTTGCGCTTGTTCTAGGCCTAGAGCCGTGTAGTGGCAGCGAAGCGGGTGATACCTGCGACGCGGATTTTGCGTGCGTCCCCGTCCCACATAGCTGTGCCGCGGAGTACACGGGGATCTGCAAGCGACTGTGCAGCCTCCTAGGAGACTCCTGCGCAGTGGAGGGCTTCCCCGATGAGATCTGTTTGGGGCGTAGCGGCGGGCCGCCATGGATCTGCGAAGTCCCCTGCCACCCGCTTGACAAGCCCTGCCCCGGTGACCAGGGCTGTTACCTCCACGGGCTTTGGGACCGCTTCGTGTGCGCAACTCCGGCGACGCCACCCGAAGCTGATGAGGGTGACTCGTGCAAATTCACCGGGGAGTGCCGGGGCGCGCAGCCTTGCGCACCCGCGGAGATTCTCGAAGGCTGCGCGTCCCAGCGCTGCTGCACCAGCTACTGCGACCTGAACGCGCCCGGTGTAGCCTGCTCGGCCCCGGAGATGTGCGTCCCCTACTTCGATCCCGAATGGGTCGCGCCCGCATTCATGAATCTCGGTTTTTGCAGCTTGGTGCAGAGCGAGGATCGATCGACGGAGCGGGCGGCGGGATTGTTGCAAGAACGATGATTCTTGAAACAGCGGCGTGCGCTGCCTCGGATCCGGCTCGCATCATCAAATTACGTGCAAAAATGGTTTGCGATTTTCGTGGTGCCAGCAACATCCAATCCCCCGCCGAATGCCTCGTGTTCCACTCGGACAGGGGGTCGCAGTACGCGGCCCGCGACTACCGACGTGCGCTCAAGGCCGCCAATATCACGTGCAGCATGAGTCGTCGTGGCAGTTGTCGGGACAATCCTGTCGCCGAGAGCTTCTTCTCCACTCTCAAAATCGAGCTCATTTACCGGACGATCCTCCTGAGTGCGACTTCCGCGAAGACAACGATTGCCGAATGGATCGAGGTCTTCTACAACGGAAAACGACGCCGCTCGAGCATCGGATATCTTTCGCCCCACGAGTACGAGCACCGTTGCTACGCCGACCTGATTGCTATGAAAGTAGCGTAACCAACCTGTCCACCAAACTGGGGGAAGCCCAAACAGCCAGACAGTCAAACAGCAAAACATATAGGCACAACAAGAGACGAACGATCGAGGCGTTGTGAGGCGGTGCTATAGCGCCACCGGATCCGACATCCATTGCAGTAACTGTTTCGCCGATACAATCCGCACCTCAGGGAACGTGAGCGCGTAGTCCAAAAAATCTACGATCGCGCGCCGACGCTCAGCGAGCGAGGCGACGTCGTCGTAGCTGTGGTGTTCTTTGGAATAGGTATCACTGTGGGCCCCGATCGTGAGAGGTGCCCGGCTCGATCCTTCCTCCAGGCGAAATTCGAGCGCCCATTTCATGGAGTTGAGAAAGTCGCCTGCGGACATCTTGACCGTGCCATAGGCCGTGGAGTCGAATCCAGCCAGGAAATTGCTGGCGAAATCGGTATCGTAGCGGTCGGGTTTTGTCGCGCCACGCGGCATCGTATACACTGGGACCTCCCAAATTCCAGGGCGGTTGCCGTAGCTCGTAAAAGACACGGCGAAGTAGAAGTCGGAGTCGAGGGTATAGGGCCAAACGTGACGCTTAAACCTCCAATCATCGTGACCATCCCCCGATGGGGTATGGATCACGGAGCAGTCATAGATCAAACCTGGTACCGTCTCCAGCAGATCGAAAAGACCGGTTTCATGTTGGAGGTAGGGTGCCCGTATGCCCAATATCCGCGCCTCGTCTATCTCATAAAGTGAAGAAAGAATGGCGTTGGAGGTGGCAATCTCGTCGTCCCACGACCAGGGGGGTGATGTCTTCTGTCACGCGATGGGTGTGCGTATGATTTCCGACCTCGTGACCGAGCGCACCCGCTCGCAACCACTGTTTCTCCAGCGCGCCCCCGTCCATCTCGAGGGAGTCGGTCGTATAGTAGAAAGACACCCGAGCTCGCCGACCGTCATAGGTACGCGCATTTCCGGCCCCTTCTGGATTCCTGTACTCCGCGAAGGTGTCCAGCACCCATTCCATCCCATCCTCGAAGCGATTGTCGTCGAACCCGAATACGATGAACTGGGGGACTTGCGACGCCGTCAACCCGCCGGGCGGCGCGAAGGATGGCTCCATGAAACTCAGAATCGGGAGATCTTCCGTTGGATCGTCACTATGCGCATCCGCTTCTTCTTCGGTCGGTTCACCGTTCCCATCCTCCCCTCCATCTTCATCCTCCTCTCCATTTTCATCCTCCCCTCCGTCCCCATCCCCCTTACTCTCCTCATCCTCATCTTTGGGAGCGGCATCCCACCCATCGTCGTTCCTCCCCGAGTCGCCGACGGTACAGCCCGCCCCTGGGGCCATCGAACCGGTCCAAGCGACGAGGATGATGGATAGAGGTTTCCGCGACATGTTTTTTCCTCCGCGTCCCGGCGAGAACCGTCGTCCCGTTTGCGGTCGCGGCCCGGATGAGTCGCGGCCTGGGGGCACACGGCCTAACGGTACGCGGCCCGAATGCTACACGCATCGTGACGCGCGCCCGGCTGTCCCCGGTGGGGGGTTGCCAGATCACCACCGGGAACGGACCATGCGGCTGCAACGCGGCCGCCCTCCCATTCAGCCGCACGCGCCGCCACTGCGCGGCACCTCTCCATGCTCGGTGATCAAGGCCTCTCTGCGCGCTTTCGTGACGGCGCCGCGCTGCGGTGCTAGCAATTAGAGACGCGCTCGCCACCCGGCCAACGCGACAGCACCCATGGATACCCCACTCTCGGTGGAGACACGCCTGGCCAGAACGGCGGATCACGTCGCGGCCGAACTCAAAGGCGAAACGGTGCTCTTGCACCTGCAGTCGGGCCGATACCATGCGCTCAACGGAGTCGGAAGCTTCATCTGGTCGTGTCTCTCCGATCCGCAGACCGTCGAACAACTCTGCGCTGCCATCGTGGCCACGTACGAAGTCGAGGTCTCTCGCTGCAGGCAAGACGTACTCGCCCTATCCGCGGAGATGCTCGCAGCCGGCCTCGTGGTGATTCACCCGTCGACTCCGACGTCCTGATGCGGAAAATCTACCGGCCTGAACCCATGCGTCAGGCCGACAAGAAGCCCGAGCAAGGGCCCGAACAGAGGCTCGGCCGGCACCGGACCCCGCGTCTTCGAAGCCTCCTGCGCCACCCCCTCCGGCACTGGATATGCGGCTTGGAAGCGGCACTCACCCTCGCCTGGGCCAAGGCGCTGCTTCGACTGAGCCCCTTTCGTCACTACCGTCGGCGACTGCCTACCACAAAGCGGTCGCCATGCCATGTGCTCCCCGACGACACCCTCGCCCGAATCGTATGGGCGGTCGATGGCGTCAGCCGACGATTCTCGCACCACCTGCGCTGTCTACCCCGTGCCCTGGCCGTGCAGCAGATGATTCGCCGCAGGGGGGGGGACGCGAGCGTACGCCTTGGCGTGGCGCCAGCTCCCACCGGCGGGTTCCGAGCGCACGCGTGGGTCGAGCTCGACGGCAAGGTCGTCATCGGACGGTTGCCCGATCTCGACACCTTTGCCGCCATCGACCACTGGCCGACGGAGCGCACATGACGGGGATTTGTGGAATCGTGCAGCTACGTGGTCCCGCAGGCTTGGCTGCAGACTGTCTCGCAGGCCCGCGAGCCCACCTCGATCGATACATCGACGCCGGCTGTGCAGTCTACCGAGGGCGAGGCGTCGAACTTGCCCAGCACCTCCACGCCCAGGTGCCCGAGGCTGTGGGGCAGACTGGCTGCGTCGAGTTGCGCGACGCTCAGCTGGTCATCGCGGGCGACATGCGCCTCGACAATCGCAACGAACTCGGATCGAGTCTTGGGCTCGACCCCCTTCGCAGCTCGACCTGGCCCGATGAAGCGTTCGTCCTCCGCGCCCATCTGAGGTGGGGTCCGCAGGCCGCGGAGCGGCTCTTGGGTGATTTTTGCTACGCACTGTGGGACGCCCGTCAGCGAGAGCTGCATCTCGTCCGGGATCCCGTGGGCATCCGCCCCTGCTACTACTTCGTTTCCCAAACAGACCCCGGATCGTTCGTGTTTGCCTCGAGTCTGCCGGGCCTCCTCTCCCACGCCAGCGCGCCACGTGACATATGTGAGGATCGGATCGCCGATTTTCTCACGCTGCACGACAACCTGGAGAACACATTCTACCGCGGCATCAAACGTGTACCGCCGGGTCACCGGGTTCGGATACGCGGCCAGAGGGTCGAGCTGCATCGCTACTATCAGATGACCCTCCCACCGGTGTTGCGCCTCCAAGATCCACGGGCGTACCACGAACGCTTTCGAGAAATTTTGGTCGAGGCAACCTTGTGCCGCCTACGCAGCCCCTCCAAGCCCGCCATCTTGCTCAGCGGTGGCCTCGACTCGGCGTCGATCGCAGGCATCGTCCGCGAACGCGGCCCCTCACCGGTTCAGGAGCCGATAGCCACGTTCTCAGGGCTGTTTCCCGACTACCCGAACACCGACGAGAAAGCGTGGGTCGAGCTGGTGTTGGAGCGCGGACGATTCAGCCCGCACTACCGGCGACTCGACCATGAGAGCCCCCTGGCCCATCTCGAGCGCGATCTCGAGGTACACGGACAGCCGTTCTATTGCCCGAACAACTACACCGACACCGCGCTCCTCGACTGCGCACAACAAGCCGGTACGACGCTACTCCTCGACGGTATCGATGGCGACACAACGGTGGGGCACGGCTTCGAATTTTTCGGTCAATTACTTCGCGAGGGAAGGTTGCGGCGACTGTACCGCCATGCGCGAGGATACTCGCGCCACGTCGATCAATCGGCGTGGTGGTTCATCCGCACCCATGCCCTGCGCCCGACGTTCCTCGGCCTACGGCAGTGGATGTCGAAATCTCGCTCACCGCGACCACCTCGCCACGTCGCGCCCGCGTTCGCGGACCGCATGAGGCTGGCGGAACGATTGCGGGAGCGTAGGGCCGCGCGAAGCTGGACTTTGCTGTCACCGTACCGCGAGCAGCACTGGGGCAAACTCAGATCCGAGATCATCCCCATGTCCTGCGAACTCATCGTCGAGCAGGGCATGTCGCGGAGAATCGTGCGCCGTCACCCCTACCTCGATCGGAGACTGATCGAATTTTGCCTCAGTCTCCCGCCGGAGCAACGCCTGGGCATGGGGGCAGACCGAATTGTACAGCGGCGCGCCGTGGAGCCGTTCGTACCTCGAGCCACCGCCCGCCGATTGACGAAGTCGAACTTCGAACAAAACTTCGCCGACCGCATCGTCACCCACGATGCCCCGCGCCTGCGCGCGCTCCGTGGCGCCCGCACCTGCGCCCTCGACACCTACGTACACCGGCCCGCCCTCAACAGCGCCATCGACACTGCTTTTGCAGGTGTGGCGACCAGCGAGCAGCTCATCCAAATCTGGATGGCAAGCATCTTGGACGTGTGGCTGTCCGCCCGGTGACCCACCGAGGGTCCCCCGCCTAAATGAGCCCGAGGGACGTCGCTCGAGAACTCTGGTTGAGATTCGCTACCCGTCCGTCGATCCGTCCTTTCTCGCCCCACAGTCGTACGTGTTTTGGGCGGCCAACTGCGTTCTCCAGCCGACACACGAGGCCCCCATGCTCCCGAAAGGGCGAGAAAGGCCGACCCCAAACTCTTGAAGGCGTGCGGCAGCTCGAAGCCCTCCGCGGAGGCCCTCTTCTTCAGCTCCGCGCGGCCAACTACGCGGCGCAGCAGCTTCCATCCAAAAACCATCCGGCGGGACCGAGCCTTCAACCCTCGTACAGGCCATGCCGCCTATGCCACCCCTCGATCGACTCGTCCGGGTAGGCATCAAACACCTTGTCCTCCGGCCCTGGGATCAACGGAATCCACGCGGGTTTGGAGCGCACAAAAATGTGGGTGGTGGCCCGAGCCGGCGGCAAGGGCGTATCCACGCTGCTCGCGACCGGATGGATGAGCGTCGGCCATTCGTCGTTGCGCGCCCACAGATGCGAGCCGCACTCGCCACAGAAGTGGCGCCCGTGACGACTGGGCCGGGACGTGGACGCCTCTTCAGCTTGGACGCTGGCGCGATAGATCTTCATATGCTCACCGCCTCGTACCTCCAAGGTGTCGGCTCTAGCCAGCAGATTGATCATGTAGCCCCCGCTGCCCGTCTTGCGACAAAAGTCGCAGTAGCAGCGCATAAACGGCACCGGGCCGTCGGCTTCACAAGCGTAACGGACTTGGCCACAGTCGCAGGATCCTTCTATCTTCATGACTCGAAGATAGCGTAGAATACGGAGTGTGCCTACACTGAGCGTGGTCTGTCGTGCCAAGGCCAAGCACACCGATATCGAGTAGCGACGCCGCCGTCGGGAGCTCCTGCGCGATTCGATTTCCGGCCACGAGGATGCCGGTCGAGCAGCGAGGGAGGGCTGTGGCAGCGACACGCCTCGCAAGCAGCTCGCGTGCGTTGCGTTCGCCGCAGGCTCGCCTTCGTGGTGGGTATTCACATCGCCCCAAGCACCGCGCCCATGCTGGTGAGAGCCACCGTGCAGTAACCAGCGTTGATCAGGTAGCCTTTGAGCGGTCGCATCTCGAACAGGTACAGGATGCCCAGGAAGGTGGACACCCACCCCAACCCGGCAACGAACCCGGCCATGGTGCCAAAGGCCACGGTGGCCTCGGCGCCGATGAATAGCTCCAGGTTGAGGGCGGCAATGAAGACCAAACCCAGTGACAGGCCGAAGGTCTTGCCCACGGAACGACGACGCAGATCGCCTTCGCTAAAGCCCCAGACGGCCATCCAGCTGCGCCCGAACAAGGGCCCGTACCAGGCGCCCCCGATCACGAAGGCGGTAACTGTGGCCAGGCACGCAGAGAGCCAGTCAATGTTCCCCACGGGCGTTGATAGATCCATAATTTGAGCTCGCGGCCATGGATAGCGTAGTGGCCCCGTGGCGGTATCGTAGAAAATTAACCTTTTGCGTCGAGGGGGAAGAAATTTTCCGAATGGTCTCCGAGATCGAGTTTCGCGAATTCGGTGGGGTTAAAGCCCGAAAACGCCCTGAACTCCTTGATGAAGTGGGACTGGTCCGAGAATCCACTCAAGGCGGCCACATCGGCCCATGTCAGCTTCTGCGCCTGGTTGATTCGGGCGAGCACAGCATTGAACCGCACGATCCGGTGGTAAGTTTTGGGGGTTGTACCCACAAACCTCTTGAACTGAGCGATCAAATGCTTGGGCGTGTGCGGATAGCCGTGCATGGCATCATCAAGATCGCGGGTGGGGTGGTTGGCGATGCGCTCTATCACCGCCTGCAGCGGGGCCGGGGCAGCACGCGACTCGTCGAGTCGGCCGTGTAGCCAAGCCATCGCGCGCTCTAATTTTTGGATCGCGTTGGCCCCTTGGACTAGCTGCTTCCGCAACGCCACCACCTCCGGACCCAGGCATTCGTGGGCCGCCAGCACCCGGTCTTGCAGCAGCCCCATGTCCACGTGTAGAAATGGGGCCGCTCCAGTGCTTTTGAATTGGACCACGAGCATCTCCGAATCTTGGTGGGCCGAGATACTGATGTAGCCGCGTTGAACCCCAGATATCCAAGATTCGGCGTAGGTTTGTTGGGGTTCGAGGGTGGCGTTGTCGAACATGTGGCGTTCGATGCCGTCGAGCTCGAAAATTAAGAATCCCTGCCCCGTGGGAACCACCCGTTCGATGGCGTGCTCCGGCATGAAGCCCTTGAAGTAGAGGATCGAATCGATGTAGGGGCGAAGGGATGCGCCAAGCGTTGCGGTTTCGAAGATCATTGAGGGTCCCCGCTGGGGGAAGACTGTACCAGGGCCGCACGCCCTCGGTCCGGTGCCGTTACATGCCTGCGATCATCCGTGCATATGCGGAATCGAAGAAAATCTCGGTTCACCTCTCCGGTTGCCCCCGGCTGCCGAGCGTCCATACACGCCTGGCCGTGCGCGGGGCCATCGTTCCTCCCTCGAGTCGCTATCCGTACTCGCACAACGGCATCGACGACTTTCAACGGCCTGTTGCACAGCGAACCGACCCCAAGGTCCAAGGATATCGATTGGGCTTCGCTCGGGTAGCGATGGGTAGCGCGCGCGGGCACGACCGCCGCCTTCGCGGCGTGGAGGCGGCACAGCGGGCGAGACGGTGTTGCGTCGCCTATCGACGACAAGTCGCGGTATCATTCGCGGCATGGATCTCGGAAATTTCTCCATCAGTCTCGCGGTCAAAGACCTCGCCGCTTCGCGTAGTTTCTACCAAAAACTCGGCTTCGAAGTGATGGCCGGCGACCACAAACACTACGAAATTCTGCGCAACGGCACCACGAATATCGGGCTATTCCAGGGCATGTTCGAGCGCAACATCTTGACGTTCAACCCCGGATGGGATCATCTCGGTGAGAATGCCGAGGCGCACACGGACGTGCGACAACTTGCGACCTCGCTTCGAGCAGGTGGCTTGGAGCTCCAAGACGACACAACGGCGAAATCTGACTCGGGCCCCGCTTCGTTTATGGTGGTCGATCCCGACGGGAATTCGGTGCTGATCGACCAGCATCGATGAATATGTAAAAATCGGGGGAGGCCCAGATCGCCACAACGGGGGTAAAACCCCCTCACAGCGCCGCGCCACCGAGCCAACCCGAGCGGCATGCGCGGGCTGGGCGCGTCAGTCCAACGCTCGGGGTCGCAATCTCGGTATTGGCCTCTCTACCCGCGCCATCTGGACCCGAACCTGTGGGTGTGTACCCCAGCGGATCCATCGTGAAACAGGCGCTGGGGCCATGGCCCCAGGAATGGCCGTATATTGGGCGACCCGTCTCCGACGAATGTGAGCTCCGTTTTGCCCGCACCCCATCTCCCCCCTGCCCAGGCGGCCCCCTTTGTGGGGCGCCTCGATGACCTCAAGGCACTCGAGGCCTTGCTGCGCGCAGGCGAGCGCGTCGTCAACCTTGTCGCACCTGCGGGCATGGGGAAAACATGTCTGGCGATGCATCTTGCTCATACGCTGGAACGCCGCGACGACATCGGGTGGAGGTCGCTCTTTGTAGGACTCGACACCGCCACCCGCCTCGCCGAAGTCTGCACACGTGTCGGGCTCGCACTCGAAGCGGCGGGAGGGAAGACATCCAGCCCGGTTGACGCGGTGGGATACGCCTTGCGAGCACGTGGACCCTTGCTGGTGATCCTGGACAACGCTGAGCAGGCGGCGGAGGACGTCGGCGTGGCGGTGGCCCGTTGGGTCGCTCTGGCTCCAGACGCTCGATTCGTGGTGACATCGAGGGCAGCTGTGGGGCTCGCCTGCGAACATGTCTACCCGCTGCGACCCCTGCACGTGCCAGCGCCCTCCGGTTTGGGGGCGGACCAACTGCTGCAGTACGAGGCGGTGGAGCTGCTCCTCTCCCGGGCCAGCGATTTTCGGATCTCGGATGCCAACGCAGCGGCCGTCGCCGAACTTGTGTGCGGGCTGGAGGGCATCCCCCTAGCGATCGAGCTGACCGCAGCTCGATTGGAGATCATGAGCCCGGATCAACTCCACGCCAGGCGTGATCAGTTACTCGACATCCTTGGTCGTTCCAGCGCTGCCACGCACAAGCGCCACACGACCTTACGCGGGGCCCTGGAGAAGTCGTTGCAGTCGCTCCGCGAACGCGAGGCCCAAGTCTTCGCCTGCTGCAGCGTGTTTCGAGGCGGTTTCTCCCTCGACGCACTCGAGAGCGTGCTCGACAACGTGCCCGAGACCGCGCTCGATGCCGGGCCCGCCATCGAAGGGATACAAGCGCTGGTCGCAAAATCGCTGGTCCGCCTCCACAAACTGGACGAAGGCGCGAGTATGCGGTTTTCCCTGTTCCACTACATTCGGGTGTACGCGGACGAGGTCTTGGCGGACTCTGGCGCAGACGCGGAAACGAAACAGCGCCACGCAGCCTACTACGCCCGTGAGAGCAGCGACCGGCTCGACAACCTATGCTCGGCGCAGGCTGGTGCGGCGACGCGGTGGCTCCTAGCGGAGCTCGACAACCTGCTCGCTGCGCTTGCGTGGGTCGCCACGCGCATCGGCGCGGACCCGCGCACGACCGAGGCGCGGCTCGTACTGGCCGCGGATAGCGTCCTGGCGCTACGCGGACCATTGGAAACCCGGATCCGAGTGCTGAATCGGGTGATCGATGCCCCGGGCTTTGCCGACTGCCCCGCCCCATTGGCGGCGCAGGTTCTCCTCGCGCGGGCGCGGGCACGCAAGCAAGACGGACAGATGCAGGCCGCGAGCCACGATCGCATGCGGGCGCAAACCAGTTGTACGCCGATGCGAGGGCCCCTCGCTGCGGACATTTTGACCGAAGGCGGGTTGATCCACCAAGCGCAAGGAGAACTGCGCGAAGCTCGAATTTGCTTCGATCAGGCACACGAAGCGCTTGAGGTTGCGGCGCCACCCGCCCACGCGAGCCCCACTGGGGCCCGCCTACTCGTCGGTCAAGGCCTCTTGAGTCATTGCCAAGGCCATCTCACGGAGGCCGCATTGCACTATGAAACCGCACGCTGCGTCGCTCGGCGAGCGTGGGACTTCATCAGCGAACGCGCGGCCTTGGTGCAACTTGGGGGGCTGCGCCAACAGCAGAAACGCTTCACGGAAGCACGCGACCTCTATCGTCGGGCGCTCGAGGTCCAGCCGACGCTCGTCGACCCGGCGCAACCGGGGATTATCGAATGCAATCGAGGCATCTTGGAACACGAGCAGGGCGAGTTCGACGACGCGCGCGACCACATCGAACGCGCCCTGGGCATCTTTCGGCGTTGTGGAGATCGGCTCTTGGAGGGACAAGCGCTCGGGTACCTGGGTCTGGTCCATCACGAGCATGTGGAGCACGACCGGGCCACGAAGCACTATCGAGATGCGATCGACATCGTGCGAGAGTTCGGTGATCGGAGGAACGAAGCCCTATTCCTCGCGGCCCTGGGCGGCGCACAATCGGCCCAAGACCAGACCTCCGCCGCGATCGAGTCCTTCGCACAATCCGGCCGAGCTCTGGCACCATTGGGAGACGCGGGAATCTCCCTCGCCACAGGCCTCCACCGCGGCCACCTCGATCTTGCACTCGCACGTCAAAGCTTGGCGCGCGGCGAAGCCGAGGCCGCCAGCACCTACCACCGGCAGGCCGTCTTGCGAGTCAGCACCGCGGCGGACAACTCGAGCCCGTGTCTCAACAGCTCCGACGACGCTCGGATAGCCGCACGAATCCTCCGCTCCGCCCTCGACGTGCTGGCTTGGGACTACGATTGGGATGCAGCGGTGCTCAGGTCGCCAGCCGCGGTCGCCATCGATTTGTCCACCCGCGGCCCCTTGCGTCGCATCGTTGAGGCCTTGTTCGACCAGCATCGCTTGCGCCCCGGAGACGAGCTGGCGACCGACGCCCTCGTCGAGGCCGGGTGGCCGGGTGTGCGGGCTAGCGTGCCAGCCCAAGCCAACCGGTTCAAGGTGGCCCTTTCGACGCTACGCAAGCTCGGCCTGCGGAATCTTCTCCAGCGCAAAGAGAACGGCTATCGGATCGACCCAGGGGCCTATCTGGTGGTCCGCAATCGTACCTCGCCGCCCCAAGCCCAACAGGCCCCGCAGGGGTGAGCCTCGGCCACTAAGTCGCCGCCCCAAACCCATTTAACCCGGTTTAACTGGCCTCCCCGACGAGCCGCGGTCCATCCTAGGCGCGTCGCTACTCCCCGAGAGGAATCAGCCAGGTGTACCCCAATCGTTTACACATTGCTCCCACCGAGACGGACCCGGACATGGATACGCACATGGATACGAACCCGCTGCCTGTGCCCTCCCCCAATTCACGCCCGCGCAAGCCGTCCCGTCGGGCGCCCCGGGGCGGCAGCAACCGCCGTGTTTCGGCCATCGCCTCCGCCGCGGCGCACGGCTTCGTTTCGCCCGCCCCCGCGCGCTTCGGTGCACTCTTGTGCGCTCTCGTCGGCCTTGGAGGCTGCAGCGATGCAGACCTCCTCGCCGAGGACGGGACGATGGCCGCAGACCCGCCCACGGATGCGGATCTCGGAGACACCAGCGAAAGCACCAGCGAAAACACCAGCGAAAACACCAGCGAAAACGCCAACGAAAACGCCCAAGGGGGCAACGACGTGGAGATCCTGGTGGTCGACCCCGATGGCCAACCCATCGCAAACGCCAGCGTGACCGTCGGATCAGGCGAACTGGAGCAAATAGTAGGACGAACGGATGGCGACGGCCAAATCTGGCTCAACAACGATCCGGATCATGACACTTCCGTTGTCGGTGCCCGTGCTCTCGGCTTTGTATCGCAGGTGTTGGTTGGAGCCGATCCGTCCGGCAGCGTCATCGTGTTACCCCCGATCGCTGCCTCCCCACCGTCAGCCTTCGTCAGCGGAACAATCTTCGGATTCGACCAGCTCCCGCTGGCCGAAGAGGGAGACTATTGGCTCGCCAAGCTATCCTTCTCCAGACCCGCGCGAGCGTTGAAGCCAGCGGACACACTCCCCCTCCCCGCGGCGAAAATCAAACATTCGCGCCAGTGCCTGCATCGTTTCCACGACGACAGCTGTGAATTCGCGTTTCCGGTCCCCGCGGGTACCCACACCCTATTCGCGGTCATCGCCAAAGGAAACGACTCGGGTACACCGCTCGATCTTAGCGACGACACCCTCGACCTGACCGCACTCGCGCTCGCCCGTGACCTCGATCTCGATGCCGGCAAGCACTATGATGGGTTGCAGCTAGCGCCGGTGGGGGACCTCGCTCGGGTGCATCTCCGTCCCCACGCGATCACAGCACCCTGCGCAGGAATCATCGCGGTTCCGGGTATCGGACTCGACGGGCAAGTGTTGCTCTACCCACATTTCGGCGCCGATCAAGACAGCTTTCCCCTGCCCGCTGCGGAGCACCCGTTCGCCGATGCCAAGCTATGGGCTTATGCCACTTCGTGGCGAGAACAATGCGACTACTGCGGCAGTTCGGTGGTTCGCGGCCTTGCCATGCCCGCACTGGCGACCGCCAAACTCGAAGTACCACTCGACCCCTGGCTCGTGTCGCCCAAACTCGCGTTCGACGGCACCATGTTCCGCACCGACGCCGGCTCCGAAGGCCAAGTCTATACCCTCACCCTCGAAACCGCGGACCAGGTGTGGCTTGCCGCGACCGTGCTCGACGCCCGCTCTCAAGTGGAGATGCCCGCAAGTCTCCTCCCGGCACCGGCGGCTCGCGCAACCGTGTGCCGCACCGCGATCTCGACCGACGCGGACGCATTCGACCACGCCGCCCTCCTCACTCCCCATGTGGAGTCTTGTACATCACTCGATCTCGTCGCCCCTCGGACCTGAGCCCGAAGCGAACGCGCGGTTCGTCCCCGGCAAACGCCGCGGGACGCGACGCATTGTCGATCGACGGCCCGGGCCCCAGCGGGACCGACTCCACTTCGACTTCGACTTCGACTTCGACTTCGGGCACGCTCCGCCCGTACGGCCCACGGCCACCGCCGCGACCCAATCAATGCGGGCGCGGCGCATTTTCATCCCGAAACCCACCGAACACCACCGAGAAACCTATCGCTCGCGGTCGGCACGATATGCTAGTGCTACACGCGGACTTCGTTTCACCGACTAGGCATTCAGATCATGAGCCAACCCCGCAAGAGCTACGACACCCCTCAACTGCGCGATCTCGGTAGTGTCACAGCGACGACTCAGGAGGGGGGTTGGGGGCTCGCCGAGTTCTTCGCTTCCATCGTGTCGCAAGGCGACGTCACCACCGGCCCGTGTGGCGACAGCTTCTGGAATCCCGCCGACTGTTTTAGCTAGACACGCCTGACCCAGCGCAGGTTGGCCGGAGTCGCGCCCCTTGGGCCCGGCGTGCGTCGCTCGATGGTGGCGATTTGTGCTTTCAAAGTCGGGGTGTCGGAGGGGGGAACGGAGCACGATGCGAGAACGTGCCGCAAGGCAGTCTTTTCTGGTTTATGGGCTTCGTGTCCATTCACAGTTTGCGTTTGACATTCCAGCCGGGCCGGCGATCAGCGGAACCGCAGAGGTTTCGATCCGCTTCGGCAAAGTGGCCGTGGCGCCTGGCGTGGATCCGTCGGCACGCGCATGGCGGCACATCGCCCCACGCTCCAACACCTACGGCTTCGCTGGACTGGGTCGCTTCGAAGCGGCCGCGGGAGCATCCATCATTGTCGACGCACTGCCGTCGGCCGATCCCGCGTTGATCCAGCACGTGACCCTTGGCATCGTGATGGCAGGGCTCTTGTTGCAACGGCAAGTGTATCCGTTGCATGGCAATGCCGTGCGAGTCCGAGGAGACGCGCTCGGCTTCGTTGGCGCCTCGGGTGCGGGCAAGTCGACCCTCGCTGCTGCCCTCGTCCAGCGCGACCACCCGCTGGTATCCGACGACATCATCGCCTTGTCCGCGACGGCCGATCGAGTCCACATCGCACCTGGTATCGGACGCCTCAAGCTCTTCCCCGCCGTTCTTCATGCACTCGGCGAAGACCCAAAACAGCACGCTACAGTCTTCGCCTCCACGACCAAGCGTCTGTTGGAGGTGCCCTGCGTCTCACCCACCGACACGCCGCGACTCGCCGCTGTCTATCTGATCCAAGACGCCGCCGAGATTTCCATCGAACCTGTCGCGCCCCACATCGCCCATCTGCAGCTGATGGCGCAGGCGTTCCGACCCGATGTTACAAGCCTCACCATCGGCCGCGGGCGATATTTTCGGACGGCTGCTGAGATCGCCGAACACGTGCCCGTGTTCACACTGGGGCGCCCTCGAGATTTGTCGGCACTCGAGGCCATCGCGTCGGCGGTCGAATCGCACCGCAGGGAGTAGGTGGCATCCTCGTGACCCAGCTCCCATCCGAACGCCGGCCGGCGCCGGTAAGGCCTCTCGATGCCGGCCCCCCGACGATCCGAACGATATCCACGGTTGGCGACGATTGCGCATCTGCACCGATCGCCCTTGTCGCACCGTGCGCGCACCGCTAGCCTTGGGCACGGTCGACCGCGCCTCGTCTCGACCCCGCTTCACGCGTCTGGACAACCGGGATGTCGAACAACCTCATCGCGCTACAAAACAAGTTCCTCGGCCACGGCACCACTGCATACGACCTGCTGTCGCGCATGTTCGCGGACCAAGGGCACATCTCCGACGCCGATATCGATCGTGTCGCCCGTGAACACAACCTGCCGCCGGCGCATCTTCGTGCCACGGCCAAATTCTACGAACAGTTAAGCCATACAGCCCCCGCCGCCCGCGTGCTCCGAGTCTGCAACGGCGAGGCCTGCCGCGCTGCGGGTTGTGACCGCGTCTTGGGCGAGTTCGTCGATGCACTCGGCGTCGCCGCGGGGTCCACCTCCGAAGCAGGCGTAAGGGTCGAGCACGTGACCTGCGTGGGCTACTGCGGGAAGGGCCCGAACGTCATGGTCGATGGCCGACCGCTCTCTCTCGCCAAACCTGGTGCCGTGGCCACCGTGCTTGCGGACCTGGCGGGCGGTCCTCCCCACGCCCTGGCCGAACCCTCGAACGCCTTGTATCCCCCCCGCAACGACCACCAGCCGTGCGTGATCATGCGACGATTTGGCCAGGGAGCAGCGTCGCTGGCCAAGGCCCGCGAGTTGGGGGCGTACCTCGCCTTGGAGAAAGCGGTGCGCACCATGAACCCCACCGAGGTGCTCGCCGAAGTGGAGAAAAGCAAGCTTCGCGGGCGCGGAGGCGCTGGTTTCCCCGCGGCCATCAAATGGAAAACCGTCGCCGCCAACGAAGCCGCGGACGGCAGCGGTCGAAAATTCGTGGTGGTCAATTTCGACGAGGGCGACGCGGGCTCGTATATCGACAAAGAGATCGTCGAACAGGATCCGCACGGGCAACTCGAAGGTGTGTTGCTCGCGGCTTACGCTTGCGGCGCCCACGAGGCGATCATCTACGCTCGCTTCGAATATCCCCGGGCGAGGGCGGTCCTCGACCAAGCAATCGCCGAGGCGACCGCTGCGGGCCTGATCGGCAAACCTCTTTTCGATAGTGCGTTTCGCTGCGACGTGCGGGTCGTGCCGGGGCAAGGAGCCTACATATGCGGAGAGGAGACGAGCCTCTTGCGGTCCATCGAAGGGCTCCCCGCCCTCGTCAGTATCCGCCCGCCCTTCCCGGCGGAAAGCGGCCTTTGGGGCTGCCCGACTGCGGTCAACAACGTCGAGACCTTGCAGGCTATCCCCTGGATCGTCTCCCATGGCGGGCACGCCTATGCGGCGTATGGCCACGAAGACTCCCGCGGCACCAAAGCTGTGAGCCTCAATCACCGCGTACGCCGGCCGGGCATGTACGAGGTGGAGTTCGGCATCACGTTGCGCGAAATTATTTTCGAACTCGCGGGCGGTATGGCGCAAGGTCAGGTCTTCAAGGGTGTCCAGGTCGGCGGCCCCCTCGGCGGCATCTTGCCCGAGCGGCTACTGGACACCCCCCTCGAGTTCGAAGCCATGGCGAAGGCGGGCGGCATCGTGGGGCACGCCGGCATGGTCGTGTACTCGCAAGAGGACGACCTGATGGTCGTGGGTCGGGGCCTGATGCATTTCTGTGCCATCGAGAGCTGCGGAAAGTGCTTCCCCTGTCGCATCGGCGCCGTACGCGGCACCGAGCTCATGGACCAAATGATGCGTGAGGGTGCCACGCAGGCGCGCATCACGCTACTCCAGGATCTGTGCGAAACGATGAAATTCGGATCGCTGTGCGCGATGGGGAGCATGACGCCGCTCCCCATCGAGTCCATACTGGAACACTTCCCCGAAGACCTCGCCGGGTACCCCAAGCCGTAGTTGTAGGCCGCTTACAACCCAAAGAGTCGACCATGCTTCAGCCAAGCCAACCCCAGATGCTGACCGTGACCATCGACGGCGAACGGGTCGAAGTCCCCGCCGGTAGCATGATACTGGCCGCCATCAGGAAACTCGGCAAGCACGTGCCGACATTGTGCTACTCGGACAAACTCAAGCCCTACGGCGCCTGCCGGACCTGCATTGTCGAGCACGAGGGTCGTAAGCCGGTAGCGTCCTGCCACACGCCGGTGAGCGCTGGCGCTCACTACCGCACCCAATCCGAGTTCCTCGGTCGCCTGCGCCGCAACATCACCGAGCTCATCGTATCCGATCATCCGCTGAACTGCCTCGACTGCACGGCCAATGGTCGATGCGAACTACAGACGTTGGCACAAGAGGTCGGACTTCGTACGCCACGCTACGAAGCGCCTCGTATCCATTCTCCACCCCGCGACGATTCCCACCCCTTCATCAAACTGGAGATGTCCAAATGCATCGGCTGCGCCCGCTGCGTACGGGCATGCGACGAGATCCAAGGGTCGTTTATCTTGAGTATGAGCGGCCGCGGCTACGACACGAAAGTCATCGCAGGTAACGACACGAGCTTCGAGGCCGCCGACTGCGCCAGCTGTGGTCAGTGTGTGGTCGAGTGTCCCGTGGCGGCGCTCGAAGAACCAGGTACCCGTGATTTTGGCCTCTCCGACTCCATCGTCCAGACAACCTGTTCCTACTGCGGCGTCGGCTGCTCGCTGGACGTACATGTCAAAGACGAGCAGGTTGTGCGCATCACCCCCACCACCGATGGCTCCGCCAACCGCGGTCACACCTGTGTCAAGGGCCGTTTCGCCCATCAGTTCGCCCATTCTTCCGACCGGCTGAAGACCCCCTTGATTCGCGGTGACGACGGCAGACTTCATGCCGCCAGCTGGCAAGAAGCCCTCGATCTCATCGCACGTAGGTTCGCCGAAATTCGTGAGCACGGTCCGCATGCCTTCGCAAGCATCAGTTCCTCGCGTTGCACCAACGAGGAAAACTACCTCATGCAAAAGTTCGCTCGAGTGGTGATGCGCACCAACTCGATCGACAATTGCTCCCGTGTCTGCCATTCGCCTTCGGCTTTCGCCCTCGGCCACGCGCTGGGAACCGGGGCCGGCACCAACAGCTTCCAGGACGTAGAGGTATCGGATGTCCTGCTGATCGTGGGGGCGAACCCTACCGAAGCTCACCCGGTCTTCGGGGCTCGCATCAAGCAGGCCGTACTCAAAGGGGCAAAGCTCATCGTCATCGATCCCCGCAACACGGAACTTGCCCGTCTGGCCGACGTTCATATCCCCCTGCGCCCCGGGTCCAATGTCGCGGTGATCAATGCTATCCAGCACGTCTTGATCGAAGCAGGGCTGGTGGACGACGCATTCATCGCACAGCACAGCGAGGGCTACGAGGAAGTCAAGGACCAGCTGGCGAGTTGCACCCCCGCCTGGGCGGCCGAGATTGCAGGCATTGATGAGGACCTGATCCCCCAAACAGCACGCCTCTACGCGAGCGGCAACGCCTCCCAGATCCTCTGGGGCCTCGGCGTCACGGAGGCAGCGCACGGCACGAATGCGGCCTTTGGTCTCATCAACATGGCCGTCATGACCGGGAACATCGGGCGAGCCGGCACGGGGTCGAGCCCCATCCGCGGTCAAAACAACGTGCAGGGTGCTTCGGATGTGGGCGCACTGCCGGACGTATTTTCCGACTACCGGCCCGTGACCTCCAAACAAGCCCGCGCCGAGCACCGGGCCATTTGGGGGGTTGAACCCCCGGAAAACAAGGGGCTACGCCTACCGGACATGTTTGACGCTGCGCACGATGGCACCCTCAAATGCATGTACATCCTCGCCGAAGATGTGGCCCAGTCCGACCCCAACACGACGCACGTCGTGGGCGCGTTGAAGCAGCTCGAGTTTCTCGTGGTGCAGGAGATCTTCATGACGCCCACAGCTGAGCTCGCCCACGTCGTCCTTCCCGGGACGACGTTTCTGGAGAAAGACGGAACCTTCGTCAACAGCGACCGGCGTATCCAGCGGGTACGTGCAGCCATCGAGCCACTCGAAGGCACAAAAATCGACGGGGACATCACCAACGAGATCGCGCGTCGCATGGGCGTCGATCTGGGCGCGGACGAGGGTCCGGGAACCACCGTTCACCCGGCAAAAATCATGGACGAGATCGCCGTGCTCAGCCCCAAGTGGCACGGCGTCAACTATTCACGACTCGAGGCGTTGGGCTTTCTCCAGTGGCCCTGCTGGGACGAAACCCATCCAGGCACGGACATCGTGCACCGTGACGGTGCCTTCCTCCGCGGCAAGGCACGCCTCACGGTAACCCCATGGCAGCCTCCGGGCGAACTCCCCGACGAAGAGTACCCACTCGCGCTCACGACCGGTCGGCAGCTCTTCCACTACAACGTCGGCACGATGACGCGACGCACGGCTCTCATCGAGCTCACCAAGGCCGAGCGCGAGCGGCTGCGCATCCACCCCTCCGATGCTCGGCGGATCGGGATCTCCGACGGCGACCAGGTCGTCGTCCGATCACGACGGGGCGCGGTCCAAGTGGAAGCGGAGCTGACGCGAGCGACAAACCCCGGCACGGTGTTCATGACCTTCCACTTCCCGGAATCGCGCACCAATCTGCTCATCAGCTCGGCCGCGGACGAGTACACAGGCTGTCCCGAATACAAGGTCTGCGCGGTGCAGGTCTCGCTGGCCGTGCCAGCCTAGTTCGCTAGTTCGGTGGCGCGAGGCGGCTCTCCGACCCGGCGTCCCGAGCCAACGCCCGTCCACCCGGGGGATGGGGATAGCGAATCGCGGCACCTTGGCCGGCTGAACCTAGCTCGGCCACATGCCCCGACGACGGCTGCGTTGTCTCCCCAGTCTCCACCTCGGTCTCTGGCGCGGTCGCCACCGCGGTCTCCGATGCCGCGGACGCTCCCGGTCGGCGACCGATACCATGCCATGAACCGAGCAAGTTAGCGGGGATCTTGTGCCGCACGGAAGCGTGTAGGGCGGGTAGCTCGGACCAATGGACGCCTGGCCAACGATGGTGGGCCGTGTGGTAGCCCAAGTTGCAGGTGATCAAGTTGTAGACTCGGCTCTCCATATTGTAACTCGCCCGCCACGGGTCGTCCGTGGGCAAGCCGCAGTGGTGGTCGTAGGTGGCCCAAACTGTCCACAGCAAGGTGGTCAGCATGGGGAGTACGAATACCAGGAGGCCCGGCACAGGGCGGTACGCGATGGAAGCGACCAGCAACACGAGTGTGAGGAGCCCGTACGAGAGGAAGGCTCGGCCCTTCTTCGGATGACGTCGCCCCACCTTGTACGCACGCCAATACGAGGTCAACGCTACACTGAACACATACTCCACCAAGCCCATCTGCGTACCATCTCGTCGACGCCAGCGGCTCTCGTCTTTGGTTTGGTCTAAATAGTTTTGATGATGTCCGAGCACGTGATGGAGCGCCCATACGTCGGTAGACATGCCCGTCTGCATCGCATAGCAGAGCTCGAGCGCTCGATTAAGGGAGGTCGCACGAAAGGTCGCGCAATGCTGGTGATGGTGGTTCCACGCCCCCATCGCGCCTCGCGGTAGCAGCAGCAACGCCCAGTAGGCCAGCAGCACCCACGGGTTGTCGACCATCAGGTACACGGGGATCGTGAGCAGCGCAGTGGCGACGACGATCGCGGTCGGGAGGCGGTCCTGAGGATGTCGAAAGATCGAGTGGCGCATGGAGTCTCGGATCGGGAAGGTCGCGACGGCGGCATGCTATCCCAAGCGAACCGCGCACATGCGGTACATGCGCATGTTTCCGCCACAGTCATACCGTTGCTCACGCTGGGTGATAGCGCCGAGCACACACGCCCGACCCGCGCACTCCACACGCACTACACACGCGCCGTGTGTCCCGGTCGATCTCGTCCGGGTCCGCCAGCTCAGCGAGTGGGGCCCCGTTCCGGGTACACGCCGTGACGGCGCTGTGAGGAGCACGCGCCTTCGCCAAGCGCAGGGGCCCGCGGTAGCTCGGCGGCGCGGAGTACCACGGCTAGCCGGCCAGCAGCTGGGGCGGGACGCCGCGAACGAGTTCGTCTTCCGCTCGTAGTGCCTGGCACTTGTCCATGGCGTCGCGCAACTTCGCCAACGTCATGGGTTTCGCTACGAAAACGTCCATGCCCGCGTGCTTGCATCGGACTCGATGCAAGCCGGACGCATACGCCGTGGTGGCCACGATCTGCGGGGCCGCCTCACCCTGCTCCTCTCGGATCGCCGTCGTCGCCTCATAGCCGTTCATGATCGGCATCTCGCAGTCCATCATGATCAGCTGATACTGGTTCTCCCGCCACGCCTCAAGCGCCTCCTGGCCGTTCCGGGCGACATCGGTCTCGCAGCCCAATCGATTGAGCATGCGGGTGATGACGGTCAAGTTGATCTCGTTGTCCTCCACCACCAGCACCCTACCGGACGGAAGTCCCCGCCCATCATCCAACGCTCCGTGTGCACTCATTTGGGTCCCCGTTCTCGGGCTGGCGTCCGCCGCGATCGAGTTCCGTAGCCAGCACTCCTGGAATCGACCAAGGCGCCAAATTCTTGATGCGCCAGATGGGTCCGCCAACCGCGAATACGCGATCCTACGCACCGCTCGCGGGGTCGAGGCCCGGTGCGCGCGCGTGCACGAAAGCTCGCCGCGCCGCGACCCGCGTGCCCCCGCCCAAAAAGCCCCCCAGAAAACGACGCGACCGCAGCCCGCCACGCCTCCGTCAAAGTGCGCCGATTTGCTCCATCCCGGGCAAATAGCAACCAACCGCAATTGCGCTGCCCGAACAATCACCGGACAAATCTGCGTAGTCGTAGCCCGCGTCCCCCAAGCCGAGAGAGGGATCGAGACGATAGTCTCCGCCGGCAGCGTCCACGAAGGGGTCTGCGCTCAGTTCTCCCCCATTCGCATCACGCGGCGTGCCCGCGTAGTCTACGAGCGCGCGCCAGTAGGCGAAATTTCGCTCGGTACCACCATTATCCAAAGCATCAATGAATACCGCTCGTTGCTGATCGTACACAAAATTGTAGTCCGTAGTGAGGTCCAGCAGATCGATTTCCGCAGCCTCGGTGGTCCATGCATCTTGTCCGCCAACAATCAAGTTGTTGTAGAATAGGATATAGGGTGCGTAGGGTGGCGCACCCGTGTCCACGTAGACGCCATTGTCATTCCCGACCAAGGTATTGTTCTGAAACAGCATGCCGCTGGGCGCATCTGAAGCATAGGACTTAACTCGACAGTGGAAAGTTCTCGGCCCCACATAGGCGCACATGACACCACGTTTGCCTACGCGAGTCGTGTTGATGTGGGCGAGAAAAGTCTCACCCACATGGTCATACAAGCGCCCACAGAAACTTAC
>JAZGFE010000075.1:0-11537 GCA_036479215.1 Nannocystaceae bacterium
CGAGCATCCCCAACAATCCGACCCAGCCAGAGCGAGGCTACCGCCGTCGCCGGGGGATTTGCGTCCACGCCTCGCGCACATCGAGCCGATCATAGTCTCTCCTCCCTATCGCTTGTTTTAGGCCTAGGTCAGCTCGGCACGAGGCGAACGGGCCCAGCGGTCCAGCCGGGCCATGTCGCACAGGCGGGATCACGACACGGCGAGTGGGCCGACGCGTGGGAGTCGATCTACGCGTATAACGGGGACGGGGAGGTCTCCGAACGCACTGACATGTTCAATGACCGGGGGCAATGGCGAGAGGCATCGAGAGTGACGTGGGAGTACGGCGACGGCATGACCGAGAGAACGCACGAGCTGTGGCAGGACGACGAGTGGCGCAACGATCGAAAGCTTGTATCGTCCTACGACGATGACGGAGACCTGGAGCAAGAGCTTCAACAACAGTGGTTCGGAGACGAGTGGTTGGCGAAGTGGAAATACACCTATACCGATGAGGCCGATCATGTGCTGCTGAGCCGGACGTCACAGATCGACGTGGATGGAGTGTGGATGGAGGTACTGAAGAAGGACTTCGTTCATGAGTCAGGAAAATAATCGCAGGTGATCATCCGCGCGTTGATGGGCTCGGACTGGGCAGAGCGATACCGATACACCTATACCTACGATGATGACGGTCGCAGGACACAAGCGCGGGACGAGAGACACTACTCTGACGCACGGCACGAGATCTCAGTTTTTACCACCGACTATGGAGATTCGGATGGAGGCCCGTCGGCGACGACCTTCACAGGTTGGTTTGAAGGGAAGAACGACTGGGTGGATATCTACCTCATCGACCGAGTCTTCGATGACCAGGGTAGGGTCGCCAATGAGAAGCACAGAGAGCGTATTGTCGGGCTCGAGGGCGCGGATCCCGTGTTGATCGAAAGGCAGTTCGAGTACGATGCGGATGGGAGAGTTGAGCAAAATACCGTTTCTGTCGCCGCGCCAGGCGACGCAGGCTGGGAGTCGCAACTGGCCAGTCGGCGTGAGTACGAGTACGCAGGAAGATTGGGAACGCCGCTCTCGTCGCAATAGGCGGTGGACCTCGAGGCTCCGAGTCGCCCGTTGCTATTCGGGGACGAGCACCACGTCTCTCTCGTCCGTCACAGTATCGCCGTTGGCGTCCACCACCTCCACTGTGATCGTTGCCGTCGCATAGGCGATTTCTTCCGGGTCGGAGATGCCGAGGATGACAGGTTCGCCGACGTGCTCCATGGTCCCGTCGCTACGTACTTTGAGGCCTAGGCGAATCGGGGCAGATCCACCCACTCTTGTGTGGTCGGATAGGTAGACATTGAAGATGCTCGTAGGATTGTCGGGCGCTGCGGTGTCGTAGTAGTCGCCCGGGTCAATGCCTGTGGCGCGGTAGGTACCCCATACGTGGAATCCTCCTTGTGGGCCGTACACAATCCCCACGCTATCGCCGGAGTGGAGGGGCTCGAATAGGGTCGAACCGGTGCCAAGCGTGCAGGAACGTTCGCTTGGCCCAGCCTCCGCATCGGACTGGGCCCGGCAGGCGCCGGTGAGCAACAAGGTCGCTGATAGCAGGTGGGCTGGATTCATGGCGTCACCCATGCACTCGCGGGGCGCAGCTTCAGACCCGAATGGCCCACGCGAGGTGCGAGCATATGTTCCACGATGCTCAGTGGCAGCACATCGGTACCCTGGTGTGCCAGGCCGACGATGGTCTGACCCGTGTCGTCCACCACTTGGGTGAGATCGTAGAGTTTTCCCTCTCCGTCGGGGATCTGGAAGCGACCCGAGCCTCTACCCAGGGTTTCATTGAGGATCGGCCAGTTCGACTCGTCCTCTCGCAGATGACAGCGATCGCAGGGTTGTACGCCGGACGAAGTGGTATGCGGGACGACGGGCCCGAAGCCGAAACCCAGTTTCCCGTCGACCGTGCGCCGGATGCTCCGGTCGTGCACCCGTTTCCCTGGTGTCGCGCTGTCGACCCCCTCTGTGCAGGTTTCTAGCTCCGGGTCGCAAGGGGCGATCGCTGTGACAAACATCTTCTCTTGGGGAGCCATGGGGGTAATCTTTCCATCGGTGCCGATACCGAGCGCGAAATAGTCCATCGCAACCCAGCTTCGGCTT
The DNA here is from genome assembly GCA_036479215.1 of Nannocystaceae bacterium. Taxonomy (GTDB): domain Bacteria; phylum Myxococcota_A; class Polyangia; order Nannocystales; family Nannocystaceae; genus FL481. Next base: position 2,140 of record JAZGFE010000075.1, read on the forward strand.
CCGCGGCTGCGCGCGGTCGGGCTGCCATCGATCAGGCTGGGGGTTGTACTCCGTCCGTCGATGGTGACATGGCAGCCGAAACAAGATTGGGTCCACGCTGTATGGCAGGCGTAGCATTCGAGACTGTCGAGGTGGGAGAAACCCTCCGGCGTACGCCCGTGGGAAAAGATGAGTTCCAGGTTGTCGCTGCGGGCTTGGAGGTCGCGGAGTTGGGTCAGCCGGTGCACCTGTCCGTCGAGGCGTCCAAGCAGGATGGGTCGCCCCTTGTCGTCGGTTTGCACGGCACGCATGGGATCACCGCGAGTCGTACGAAAGTACCCGTCGGCACCTGCTCGGATGGCCGCGTCGGGGGTGCCGTGGCAGTCCTCACATTCGATCCCCACTTGGTAGTCATGCGCGCTGTAAAGCTGGCCGTCGCCGTGCACGTCGACCCCCATGTGGCAGTCGACGCATCCCAGGCCTGCGGCATGGTGCAGGTCTGGCGGTGTTTCGTCGACGGAGTTGGTGGTGTCTTCATCTTCGACGTAGAACCCGGCCGCGTGGCCGTGTAGCGCCTGGTCGACAACGCCGAGATGTGGCGGATCGCCGAGACGCGCTGACTCACGGATCCCTCTGAACATGGTGCCGATACGATTGCCGCGGTAGTGGCAGTGCTCGCACTGGCTGTCGGGGATCGCGGTGGTCAGGCGATGTTTCGCGGGGTGGGGTGGGTCGTCGCGGTTGGCGGTGGGGTCGGATGAGCGTGAGAGGCCATCGTTGTCGTATACGAGGTGGCAGCCCGCGCACCCCGACGAGCGAAAATCGCCGCGCCGATCGTTGGGACCGTAGTTCCACACGTGGCAACCAGGGCAGCCGTTTTCCAGGTAGTGGTCGAGGTAGTCGCCCACAGAGGAACGTTCGTCCAACGGGGGCGCGCTGTGTTGCGCGAGTGAGGCCACACTACCCGCGGCTCCGGTGAAGCTGGCGTCGACCTGGCTACGTATGCCGTATTGGGCGGCGCGATCGGCCTGAACTCCAGCGTAGTAGCGGGTCTTGTTGAAGTGGCCAGCAAACGTGGTCATGATCGAGCTCGGCGCGGTTTGGGAGATCTCCGCGTGGCAGGCTGGAGTTCCGCATGTCTGCGATACGACGCGGTAGTCGCTGGGGTTGAGCCACTGGATATAGGCTGGATCCACGCGGTCGAGCTCGGCGCTGGTCATGCTCCGTAGCTCTCGTGGGGACTCGAGCCCTTCGGGCCGGGGGACGTGGGCGACCTCCCGTGTGTAGCCGTCCATATTGCCTCCATGACACGCGACGCATGTGATCGGCCGCCAAGGGTGGATATCCTCGATACTCGTTTCCGGTTGGGATCGGTGGTCTCCGTGGCAGCGCATGCAACCTTTGCCGGGGACCGGTGGGTCGGGCTGTGGCCTACAACCTTGAAGCGCAACTTGCCCGACGAGGACCAAGCTGGCGAGCTGTCTTGGAAGAGAAGGACTCACCCGTGTCCTGGTCGCCTCCGTACGACCGCGAACAAGCCAAACAACATGAGTATGGAGATGGTGGCGCCGGCGCTGCTGCTCCGGCAGCTGCAGCCCCCACGCGGCCAGTTGCGGGCGGCATTGTAGTCCGTCAAAAGCGCGTCGATGCGCGCGGTGTTGTTCACAAGATTGCGTGGTTGCCCGGCCGGCAACATGGCGTCGACCTCTTCCGCCCAGGGCATCGCATCGGGGAATTCGGGCCAACCCTCATCCGCCGGGATGAAGACCTCGCGCCCGCCTGGCAGGGTGAAGAGGGTGTCGCCGCTACAGAGGAATCTGCGCTGCCCCTGACGGATATTGGGGACGTCGGGGAGATCCGCGTTCTCGTAGAACAACGGGTCCTCGGTCATTTCTGCCGGCGATATGGTGGTGTACATCCGCGTGAGGTACGGCCACCGCTCCAAAAGCTGCGTCGCGTGGCGCCCCGGGTCTACGATGCGCTCTTGCAGCGTTTCGGCAAAGCCGGCGCTGTCCCATGCCTCGAGATCAATGTCCTCTTCGAAGCACTCGAGGCACGCGTAGAATTCGTTTTGCTCCACGCCTTCGGGGGTCGGCAGGTACTTGCCGAGGATACCCAGAATGAGGCTGTGATAGTACTCGCAGCCGAAGTTGGGCTCGCAGTACAAGAAATCTTGCCGTTGGAGCTCGGCGCTGACCTGGATCGGGTCGATGGTGGCGAAGATCGAAGCGTCCCACGTGGGCTGTACGAGGCCGGAGGGTTGTACGATCTCGCTGGTTCCAGCGTACTCTGTCACGAAGGCTCGGCCGTCGGCACGATCTTCGTCCACCGCGCGCGTCACCACATCACGGTAGTTGGACGCGCGGTCGAGCCAGTCGATCTTGAGCGGATTGACCTGTACATGGCGATAGTTGCGAGGGACCACACGGTGGTCGGACAAGAAAAAGGTGCGGACCTCCATATTCTCCTGCGCGGCGATGCGAGTCAGACGCAGGGGCACACAGGCTTCCGCGATTTCGAACGACAGCACGACGGGGTGAATCTCGGAAACATTGGCGGAGTTGTTGAGCTTGAAGGCGGCGAACATGAAGCCTTCGGCGAGATACTCGGCGAGAATGGGGGCCGCATCCGGATCCTGATCGTAACCTTCGGTCTGAAGCCATGTCAGGACCTCCTCAGCCGTCCCGCCGGACAAGACCACGACATCGAAGGCACCGACGGTCACCTCCGCCAAGACTTCCGGGCCGCCGTCCTTTCCGCCCTCGGGGGCGACGTTCCCGACAGCATCCACGCCTGCCGAATTCGGCGAGTCTTCCGCGCACTCCTCGAACGTTGTCGTGAATCCGTAGGCGGGCACCGAGGCGTTGAGGAGATTTTGGAACAACGCATCCGAGCCCACGCTGAACTCCGGCACCGCGGAGATCGGGATGAGCCAGGCGAACTTCTCAGCTCCGCTTTCGGGATCGTATTGGATCTGGATATGGGCCTCGGTGCGGCCCGCGTCCATCACGAACAAGATGTTTTCTCCGGTCTGATTCACCGGCATCACTCCGTCGCAGAACGTGCCGCCGCAGGCCCGGCTTACTCCCGGCGAGAGGCACAGGCCGGCTGCGAGTAGCGATGTGGCCAGCGCGGCCGCACGCGGGGACGGGGAGGGGAGGGGGGTGTTTTGGTTCCAGGCCTGTTTCGACATCGTCCGATGCTCCTATCCGTAGCTCGGACAGTGCCATGGTGGCAGAGATCGATCGGGGAAAACGTGGCTTCCGACACAGTCGCGGCGACCACGTGGTCCGACGCCTGGGCAAGGTTGTCGCGCCGGCGTCGCCGGACCCGGCCCTCGCAGGGGCGGGTGCGCGCGTTGCGGACTGTGAGATGTGGGGCGTGGCGTCAGGTCAGGCGAACGATCCGGCGATGGGAGCACCTGCGGCCGAGGCCGTGCGGGTTTGCGGGCTCGTTGGCGCGCGGGCCTGCATGCGGGTTCGCATGCGGGTTTGCATGCTAGGGATGTCCCGATTAGCGGCTGCGACCGGACGAAAGTTCAGATGCCGGCGCCTTGGTCGAAGCGGTCGTGTCGTAGCTGAGCTTGGTTGACCCGGCTAAACGGTGGCACGCCTTTGGTGAGCCATACGTTGCCGCCGATGATGGAGTCGTGTCCAATGGTGACGCGACCGAGCACGGTGGCTCCCGCGTACAAGGTAACGTCGTTCTCCACGATGGGATGGCGTGGGTGACCTTTGATAGGTCGCCCATGATCATCGAGTTCGAAACGACGGGCACCGAGCGTGACACCTTGGTATACGCGGACCCGGTCTCCAATGCGGCAGGTTTCTCCGATCACCACGCCGGTCCCGTGATCGATGAAGAAAGCCTCGCCGATACGGGCCTTGGGGTGCAGGTCGATCCCCGTGGCACTGTGTGCCAGCTCTGCGATCATGCGGGGTAAGAGTGGCACTTCGAGCCGAGCGAGCTGGTGCGCGATACGGTGATGCAGCGTGGCAAGCACCCCGGGAAAGCAGAGGATGGTCTCGTGCACGGAGCGCGTGGAGGGGTCTCCGTCTCGAGCCGCGATCACGTCGGTGGCGAGGAGTCGTTGGATCTCGCGAATCGCTTCGGCGAAGCACACGAGTACACGCTCCGTGCGGCGGACTGCGATCTCGTCATCGACTTCGGTGAAGGCGAGGCTCAACTCGATCTGTCGTCGCAGGATGGACCGCGCGCGATCCATGGCCGAGTCGGATCCGCTTCCGGTGTTGGCTTCGCCTCGCGCTCCTGCCCCCTCGTCGGCGAGCGGGAAGTAGCCGGGGAATAGAGCGGACCGCATCGAAGCGATGAAAGCAGCCAGCTCTGTGGAGCTCGGCGGCACGCGAGACGGGCCGTCGAGAGGGACGCTCTCAGGCACCCGCGTCCTCGAACAACCATGTGCTCAGATAGCGCTCCCCCGTGTCCGGCAAGATGACGACGATGTTCTTTCCCTTGCTGGCGGGACGTTTGGCGACGACCAGCGCGGCTGCCAGTGCGGCTCCGCATGAGATGCCAGCGACGATCCCTTCTTTCGCCGCCAGCATGCGAGCGGCGTCACCAGCTTGTTTCTCGTCGACCTGAATCACTTCGTCGATCAACTCCGTGTTGAGTACACCAGGGACAAAGCCTGCACCGATGCCTTGTATCTTGTGGGGCCCCGGTGCCCCACCCGAAAGAACAGGCGAACCGGTCGGCTCCACGGCGATGGCCTTGAAATCGGGCTTGCGCTGCTTGATGATCGAAGCCACACCGGTGATCGTGCCTCCGGTCCCGACTCCCGAGACCAATATATCGATCTCACCGTCGGTGTCACGCCACAGCTCCTCAGCGGTAGTAAGTTGATGAATGCGGGGGTTGGCGGGGTTGTTGAACTGTTGTGGCATGAAGTACTTTGAGGGCTGGGCGTCGACGATTTCCTGTGCCCGTCGGATGGCCCCGGGCATACCCTTCCCCCCGGGGGTGAGCACCAGTTCGGCGCCGAGGATACGCAAGAGTTGCCGGCGTTCTACGCTCATGGTCTCGGGCATCGTGAGCATGAGCTTGTGCCCGCGTGCCGCACATACGAAGGCCAATGCGATGCCCGTATTCCCGCTTGTGGGCTCCACGATGGTCGTGTCCGGGCCGATCTTGCCGTCGTCTTCGGCCGCTTTGATCATGCTCAAGCCGATGCGGTCTTTTACGCTGGAGCAAGGGTTGAACGATTCGAGTTTGGCGAGGACATTGCCCTCAAGCCCTTGCCCTAGGCGGAGCAGCCGAACGAGGGGGGTGTTGCCGATGAGCTCGGTGATATTGTTCGCTATCTTCGCCATCTTGATCTCGATTCTCGTGCCGTTCACAGCACGCCCGGGCATGCTCACGCGTTCGTGTCGGCGCTGCAAGGCGGTTGCCACGGAGCGCGCGTGCTGTGCGCGGACATCGACGCGGGCGTAGGCGTGGGCGTGGGCGTGGGCGCGGGCGTGGTGGGGGCTGCGGTTTGGGGGCTGTGGGTTCGATCCAGGCCTCTACCCGACACCGGGCGCTAGAGCTACTCGGCCCTCAAACGGACGAGGCGTTGTGGGGTCCGCGGGGCCGGTCTCGGGATCCGGTCTGGAACACCTGACTTGGAAGCCCCGACCTTGGCGCCACCAGACGGTGGTGCGGGAGGAAGCGTTGCGGACGAACATGCGCTTGCTGGGCGACGAAGAAACGACGCGTCCAAGTGGCTACGGGTTGATTTCGATCACACGCACGCTAAACGTCCCCTCGGCCTTCGAGCCATCCGCAGTACCGAACTTCTTGAGTGACAACTCCCCATCGGTGAAGCGCCCGATGAGTCGATGTTGCGTGTCGTTGGGTGATTTGTGAAACACGCCTCCGTATACCCACGCTGTGAAGTTGATCTCGATGTCCTCTCCAGTACGGAAATCCTCTGGTGTACCCACAATCCTCAGATTGAGCAGGTCTCCACTTGCGAGCTCCGTAGCTACGAGGAGTTGGGTCGCGGTCCCCGATCGGCCTAGCACGGCTCCTTTTCGTACCACGTCGAGCTCGAATGGCGAGAGAGATCCGGTGAGGTCGGCCGCCCCGGTCACCAGGGCATCTGAACCGAGCGTGCCCCACGTCGCTTCAAAACTCACTTTCAGTTCTCCGATCTGCCGCGCGGTCGGGACCGCCGGGGGGCCTTGATCCGAGATGAGAGGCCCATCGGCGAGTTGCTCGATCAGTCTCATCCGTCGGACGAGAATGAACTCCCTGGTGGAGGCGATGGCCTTGATCGTTCGATCGTACTCCGCGTCCGAAAGAAATGGTGTAATCGCGTCGCTGAGTCGGTCTAACTCCGTGACAAGCAACGCCTCGTCCCATGTTTGGTCGAGCACGCGATCCAAGGCGGCATAGTACAGATCTTGACCCTCTGGATCGAGGTACAGGATACGACTCAACCACGATTCGACGCCTATCGCGGAGGCGCTGGCGTTGCTCATCACGTGGTCGAGGCCCCAGGGGATGAAACGGAGGATCTTCTCCACGGGATCCGCGTAGATGTAGAAATTGTTCTGATTACTGTTGTACCCGTCCCAAGCCGCGAGCACCACCTCCGTCGCCCAAAAACTTGATGCTGTGGTCAGATTGAATCGTTCGGAGACGCGCTGCAGAACCGGTCGATCCGTGTTGTGAATGGCTTGTGTCGCACGTTGGATGTCATGGTGGGCGTCGACATTCGGTCGCGTCTTGAGTTCGAAATTTTCTTGCCAGTCGGGATGAAAGTCACTCAGCGTGCCCTCGTATAGATTGCCTGTGGGATCGTCGAATGAGCGCGCGAGGAAAGGCGATCGGATGGGCTCGACATGCACATATAGAGCCGGCTCTCCGCCGTTGACCCGTACGCGCGCGAAGTTGCATCGCGGGGCGGGTAGCCCTGCGCGCTCGAAGGTCAGCATGCCCAGGCACTGTCGCAGGTACGAGCGATCTTGCGCGGCGTTGCTCAACAGCATGCGCGAGATGCCCGGTGCCAGCGACAGTGAGCCCTCGTACTTGTCGAATCTGATCATCAGCCCGGGCTTTTGTCTCTGCTCGGACCCGCAGTAGGACCTCTTTCTGACGCCGACACGTTCGAAGTGAAGGCCGTCTACCTCGACCGCGGCCGGATAGTATGAATATCGAAAGTCGTGGTTAAAAGGATGGCACTGGGCGCCAAACGGACCCCAGCCCTCGGGGGGATGTTCGTGCCGCAGAAGCTCCCAGGCCGCCGAATCCAGCTCGATCGAGACCGACAGCACGCGGCCGGGGGCGAATATCTTGTCCGGGTCGAGCTGTTGTGCTTGCGAGGCGGTGGCGGACGCCTCGCTGTCGGGCATGTCGTGGGGCGGCGGCGACGGTGCGTGGCACCCCGGGAAGGGCATGATGAAGGCCCCCAAAACGGCCCCAAGGAGAGCCACAACACCGCGGTGTAGATACCGTGGGCGTTCGTCCGGTCTTCCCTGCGGGTCAGTTCGGTGAGTCATCGTGGCGCGTCGAATGCGGTCGGTGGCGGCGTGCTGCGCTGGAGAGTATGGGGCCTTGAGGTTGGCTGCCGCAAGCGAGCCCGAGTCCCCGTGCCACACCTGCGATGGGTTCCCGGTCTCCACACAGGCGTGATCTTGTATGGCGTTTCCGGTTCGGGTACGCGTCGTCGGCCTGGGCTCCGCGAGCGATCGGTCGAGCCGCGGCATCGGGAGCGGAGAAGATTCGCTACAGGCCGTCGATCTGAAAACTGTCGACGGTGGAGCCCTCCAGCGTGACGACGTTCGCGGCGACCCGATCTCCGTCGACCCGTACTTCGAGGTAGGTGGTCATTCGCTCGTAGTCGCCGTAGGTCGTCCAGTCCTCGTAGCTGTAGGCCGTGAACCAATCGCCGCTGATCGTATCGGTGAGCGCGCCACCCGTTCCGACCGTCACATAGTGGGTACCTTGGGGGTCTTCCACGCCTCCACGAACCGGTACGGTTCGTTCGTAAGCATGATTGTGGCCGTTGAAATACGCGGACACGCCGTACTCGTCGAACAAGGCCCGGTAGCGCGGTGCGTCCGAATTGGGCAAGTGGTTTTCTCCGCTTCCCAGCAAAGGAGCATGTGCGAACACGAAAATGTGTTCATAGGTTGTGCTTGCTTCCATCAGCTCCGCCGTGAGCCAATCGTACTGAAACACCGAGTCGCAATCTGCGTTGCGCTGCGCATCGAGTCGCAGCTCCGCTGCCGAGCAGTAGTCGGCGCAGTCGTCGTAGCCGGGGGCGCTACCGTTGCAGTCGAGCATGCCGGTGTCGTCCTCTTGAAAACTCAGCATGAGGAAGTAGCTCGAGCGAAAAGGGAAGGCGTAGTAGAAATCCTCGGGGTGGCCCGAGCTGTCCCGCTCGAGACCGCATATGTCACCATGGGAGAGGCTGTGGGCGGCGAAGCCGGGTGCGTTGAGAAGCTCTCCGTGGTTGACATAGGTCTCCTCGATCCCCGCGGAATCGAGGCCGAGCAAGTCACAGATGCCGCCGCCGCACGGATCGGGATACCAGTCGCTTCCCCAGTTTCCGTCGTGGTTCCCGATTACCGGATAAAAGAAGGCCCGTAGCTTAGGATCGTGCCCAGTGTGTAGTAGCGGCGCCATCTGCTGGGCCATGTTCCCGCTCTCGTTTCCGTTGTTGCACAGGGTTCCGACGGGTTGCGCGGCGAAACAACTCTCTTCGCCGTACCCTTCGATGATGTCACCGGTGTGCACAACGAAGTCTGGATCAGCGGCCAGGATCAGGGGGACGAGTCGATTGAAACGCTCGTTCTTGTCGCACCCGCCACCGTTCAGATCGCCGAATACGACAAAGGAGAAGGCCGCACTGTCGTCGCCATCGCCATCGCCATCGCCATCGCCATCACCATTGCCATCACCATTGTCGTCGTCGCCATCGTCGTCGCCGGGGGTCGTAGCGGTCTCGTCGCTGCCTATCGACCCGCCGGGCTCGACAGGCATCGTGCCCGTTTCGCTTGGCACCTCAATCGAGGGCACGCTGTTGTGGGTCGATCCGGCGTCGGACGAGCTCGCGGCGCCGCACGCGATCGAGAGTGCGGAGATCTTGCAGAGGGCGAGGCGGACTCGGAAGTCGCATTGCGACACCTCCAGAGGATGCATCGCCGCGGTGCGTGTCGCTAGACATCGAAACCGACCACCTGTCCCAAGTCTTGGGCTCGGGACTTCGCGGTCCGCGTGTCGGAGGTGCGGGGGTTCCAACACGGGGCGGTGATTCTGGGAAGCCAGCTCGTGATGGGGGCTTTGTCGACGATCCTCTCAGAGGTGGGGAGCTGTGGTCGCGGCGGCGTTGTCAGGCGGTTCTGAAGCTGCGTGGGCGGCAGGTGTTGGAGTGGTGTTGGGCGCGAGAAACGTGGCTTCAGCCCCCAACCGAG
>JAZGFE010000076.1:0-2270 GCA_036479215.1 Nannocystaceae bacterium
CCTACGCGAAGCCACCGGCCCAGGCAAAACCGTCTGGCCAGGTGGCTTCGCCGATCCCCCTATCCGGTGCCCATCGCCACTCTGGCTCGCGCACGAAATCACGCGCATCCTGGCGATCGGCGACACGCATCGGGGCTCGAGTCTGAGCTCGAGTTCGAGCTCGTGCTCGGCTGCGCGGAATCGTGCGATCGAGACGAAAGGCGAGCGGCTGGGTCGGCGTGGCTCGACGTACGTCGCGGTGAACGGAGCGACACGGCGACTGCCTGTCCCTGTGATAGTGTGGCTCGCTTCGCGGTCCAACGGAGCGCCACATGCACGACGAGCCACGCCGACCCAGCCGAATCACCCGTTGTTCAGGGAAGGGCGGGGATCGATGAGCCTCGCAGGCGTGAGGTCCAATCGCGGCGATGCCTACGAGCGCGTGATAATCGCCGCTGACTGGGCGATCCAGATGCTCGAAGACCCGCAGATCATCAAGCTCGAGATCGACGCGACGTCGCTGGACCCCAGCGGACACCCGGTCGTCGTGGATGATGTGGTGGTTTACCGAAGTACGATCCGGGTGTACTGCCAGTGTAAGAAGAACCAGCCTGATTTCCGTGCGTGGAGCGTACGAGGGCTCCGCGACGATCTAGAGAAGGCAGCGAAACAGCTCGTGAGGGATCCCAGTGGTGAAGTCCATTTCTACTCGTGTACAGAGTTCGGAACGCTTGCCAAACTGCGGGAATATGCCGGGACACAGCCGGATGCTGCGGCCTACACGTGGAACCTTGAGGGTAAGAACAAAGAAACAGATGGGAAACTATCGGAGGTCTGGAAGGATATCGCATCCGAAGCCGGGACGAATGTGTACACCCTTCTCCGTCGCGTTCTTTTCGAGTCAACGCCGACCCCTAAGACATACAGGGAGCGGCTCCTCAATCGACTGGGTCGAACCGTTACACAGCGAGTAACCGCCTACACGATATTGACTGCGCGCCTCGACGAGGTTTCGCGGCGCCTAGACCCGGTCGGTCCGTGCGCTGGAACATCATCCGTGATGTACATCACGCGTGAGTCGCTCATCGCCAAACTCGCCCATGCGGGGTGCCTTGTCACCCCGTCGTGTGACGAGTCAGAGCTCCTGTCGATGTGCAAACGTGTCTCCCGGATCGGCCGGGACTGGCAACGGGAGATCGATAACACTCGGATTCTTCGACCCGGGCTTGAACAGATCCGTCAACATATCGCCGCACGTGACCGCTCCGTTCTTGTGGAGGGAGGGCCGGGGTCGGGGAAAACGTGCGTACTCCTTGAGCTTGTCGACCAGCTTGAACGCGATCCAGTCACAGCTACGATCTTCATCCAGGCAACGAGCTTCGTTGATTGTGGCGATGAAGCTGCGCTCGAAGCTCGCGGTCTACCCGCCGGGTTTGTGGGATTCGTGGCCCGGATGGCTGAGTTCAGGCATGCCGTGGTCGTCATCGATTCGCTCGACGTCCTCTCGACTTCGCACCACCAAGGCGTGCTTCGGACGTTCATCAGCATCCTAGATCAACTCGAGGGGCTCGAAAACGTTACGGTGGTCGCAGCCTGCCGTAGATTCGACACCGAGTACGACGCCAGACTTAGCCGGCGAACTTGGTCCAGGGTCATCGGCCTCGGTGATCTCGATTGGGAGCGCGATGTTGTTCCACTGCTCGGAAGATGGCACATTGCCGCCGAGTCCATCGCGTCGCCATTGCGGACTCTGCTGCGAGTTCCTCGACTGCTCTCCCTCTTCCGGGAGGTCACCCGTCGAGGAAATAATTGCCGCGCAACGACTGCGCACGAGCTAGTGGTCGCCTATCTGGACCGAGTTGTGCGCGACGAGATTGGCCCCGATGCACTTGCACATGTTGAGCGCATGGGGGCCGTGATGATGGAACAACGCGGCATCGATCTGACAGTCGGACAAGCCGGTATCCCTGTAGATCGGCTGGGGAAGCTCCTCAGCGCAGGCGTCTTGATCCAGACGGAACGCGGCAACCCACGCTGTACGCACAGACAAGGTCGAGACGGGAACACGCCGCGAGAAGCCCCGCCCAGCGTGTCGCCGCTGCTTTGGTTCTTTCTGTGGGCCACCCCGAGAACAGCCCCCACACCCTCTTGCAAACTTTGCCGTAAAGGCGCGTCGCGGAGCGTTCTTGGCCTGATCGGGTCCCGAGTTTTTCAGACACGCGCGCAATCGCACGACACCGACCCGGCGAGTCGCGCACTTCACACCCGTGCGCGCTCTCCGACCCGGCTCA
>JAZGFE010000077.1:0-4179 GCA_036479215.1 Nannocystaceae bacterium
AGGCGCGATGACTGCGCGGGGCCTGCAGCTTTCGGATCGTTGGGACTCCGCCTTCGAGTCGTACCATCGGGCGCTGCAGCAGGAAGTACGCAGTTTGTGACTTGCGCTCAGGGAGGCATCCACGCCCGGTGGGATCCAATGAGTACAAGCACTACGACTCTTTTACACTCAACACAGACCATCGACAATACGCAGGAAAAACGTTCGTATGAAAACTCGACACATCGTTATACCTCTCCTGATATGCGCCGCCCTTCCGTGGCGGGACGTTCAGGGATTCGCGCTCATCGACCGGACATTTCCGGGGAACTTAGCGGATCTTTCGCGCACTCCGCGCGATTACGAGTCCTTCAATTCTGTCACTACGATTACGTGGAAAATGGACCCTGCTTTCTGGTACCTGACGACTTCAGCAGAACGTGACCAAGTTCGGGCGGCTGTTCGAGATTGGCAGCTAGGCGATCCGCAGTTCGACAATGATCGGCTAAGAGATGGTCGCTTCGGATTTCGGCGCCTAAACGCCGGTGCCCCGAGCAATCCGGATCTGCGCAGCGTCATCCTTCATGAGGTCGGGCACATGCTCGGGTTTCAGCATGGTGATGCTGGTTGGTATAACGACAATAGCGAAACGGGCCTCCCCTACGGGCACAACTACATCCTACAGAACGGCGTTCCCGTCAAACAGGCTCCCCAGGGCCCCGAGATCATGAACGAGGGGTGGGGCACGCCGACCACCAAAGGGCCCAAAGGGCTAAGAGCCGGCGAGTACATTCGGCTACTGAGCGACGACGAAGTCATCGCCCTTTCATACCTTGGCTATGGCGAACAGCGCCCTTACTACTTTCAGGAAGTGGATCAGCAAAGCGCAGCACAGATCACTATCAGCCCGATGTTTGATCCCGGCTCCACTCTAGGATCGGCTGGATCCGATGAGAGAGTCGAGCGTACTTGGCCCGGATCTAGATGGGAGATAATCAGGTCAAGTGGAAGTATAAATCTCGAAAGAGCAAAAATTCTCCCGCTTAGCATGACCTGGGAGTTCACTAACACGCTCGGTATTGATGTCTACGGGCTCGACCTTCAAACCAACGGCACAGATCACCAGAAGTCACTTGACTCGAGCTCGCAGGGGACCCACTGGTTCACATCCACTGGAAAGCGAAACGCATGGCACGGCTACCATATGGAGGACGTTACTTGGGAGTTTAGATATCCTGTGGATGGCTATGTTCCTGTCGACGATACAGTACAGCTTTCGCTTAAGCTTGACGTTTGGGATTGGACGCTCCTACGGGCGGAGGCCATCGACCTGAACGGCGGATTTCACCGGGGGTTTGCCTTGGCAACCATCAACAACTGGAAGGGGGGCTACAGTACACCCCCGCAGCGCAGCGACGACCCGCTCCCGCAGCGTGGCCAAAAACACGAATTCATTGAGCACGTTGCGGAGATTCCAAGCATCGAAGGGATGAAGATTGTTAACGGGAGCAAGATAGACCAGCTCACGGTCAGCTCTCTCAAACTGGCCCCTCTCGGAGATCGAAGTAACGGCCTTGGATTCCTTAATCGAGAAACTCTCGACCAACTCGACAGTGAAGGCGAAGTTCGTACGATCAGTTTTTCCCCGATCGAACTGGATCCCGAAACCGAATTGGTAGTCATCTTGGATCGGGATACGGTCCCTCCCGAGCTGCTCGCCGAGTCACCCACCACAACATATGTAGCCGTAGATCTAAGCGATATAGCTGCAGACACCCTCTTCGCCGCGGTCGACACCGAAAGCGAGGGGGTCACGGCAACTGCATTCTCCATCGTCAACGACACCCCGTACGATTCTGGTCCGGAACTCTGCGCATCAGATCCATCCGTCGACGGCTGTTGCGAAGACTACGACTACATCTGGGAGGGAACGAGTGCTCCAGACGCGATGTTGGGCGAAGTTGTGGCAAGTGGCGTTAGCGAATGCGTCTTTGCGTACGCCGGACAGGATTTTGTAACGCTTGCAGGCGACGAGAGCGATTTCGTCGCGCTTGGCGACGGCGGTGATTTTCTGACGTCGTCAGGCGGAAACGATGTTGTTCTCGCCGAAGATGGGGGGGATTATGTTTCTGTTGGTGGAGAAGGCAATGACACCGTGGTAGCTGGTCCGGGTGCGGATTTTGTAATCGCATACGGCGGCACAAACACCCTTGATGGTGGAAGCGGAGCCGACGCCATTTTCGGTGGATGGAATTCAGACAACGTCGAGGGTGGCAGCGGAGCCGATTGGATCTTCACGGAGTCCGGGGACGATGACATCGCACCGGGAAGCGGCGCAGATATAGTGGATGCGGGGTTCGGGAACGACACGGTGCGCCTTCGAGATGTCTGCGAATATGATGCGCCGAAACAACTATGGGGCGGTCCGGGAATGGACACTCTCATTCTTCCGACCACACAAGCGGAAGCACAGGCGGCCGGCATCTCGATTAGCGAATTCGAGCAAATCATAGAGAACGACATCAGCCAATCCGGGGAGAGCGATTGCACCCCAACAACCGAGGGGATTTAGCCATGACCAAAAATATCTGCATGGCCGCACTGGCCTTATTCACCGTTAGTTGCATCTCCTCGGCCGAGGATTCCCAGGAACTCGAGAGGGCTCGAGTCCGATCATCGGAGGGTGACGCTCGAATTCGGTCCGCCACGGTCTCAAGGAGCGACAGACGAATTCCCAAGCAATCGGTCAGCACCGGTAGAACCGTGACAAAGGGCCCCAAGGACGAAATCCGTAAAGCGCAGACGAAACTCGCAAAATTACGCCACAAGCTGGAGAAGACGCACCCCGCGCCTGAAATTTTGGACGCCCTCGACGAACATGCTACTAACCTGAAGCAGAAGAAAGAGCAGGCGGTAGAGAGAGACGAATGAGTGCGAGTTTTCTAAAGAAAGTGAACCCGGTAATCGCCCCGCTGTTTGTGGTCGGCACGCTGGCACCTGTCCCGGCTTGCAATGACAGACTGGTAGATACGCCCACTCCGAGTGAAGGGGACGCCACGTCGGGTGATGACACGGGAAAAACAACCTCAACGGCGGACGAGCAAATCGATTGCGCTACTTTGACCAATTACGACTGTGATGCGGAGACGCACTGCCGTACGTTGTCGGCTGTCGATGTAGACATATTGCCCGGAGACGAGTACTGCAGAGGCGATCTTCGTCTTGGCTTTGCTTGCGTCGCCCGCGACTGCGGCCCTGTCGAGGACGTCTACCTTTGCAAAGAAGACGACCCCGGCCGGATCATTTTCTCTTTAGAGGCTTGCCTGCCTGTTGCGGGTTGGTCCCAATGCTCTCCGCCCGGAGAAGAGAACTGCGATCCAGGGTAGCGACAAGCGTGCGCCAGGAAGCTCTAACCAGACCGCTGGTCGTGGTGCTACGATGTCGTGGCACCACCACACGACCGTACCCACGAGTTTCTTATCCGCTCCTAAGCAGCATGAGCCGGGTCGGAGAGCGCGCACGGGTGTGAAGTGCGCGAGTTGCTGGTTGGTGTCGTGCGATTGCGCGCGTGTCTGAAAAACTCGGGACCCGATCAGGCTCTCCGACCCGGCTCATGCTACTTAGGAGCACGGGAGCAACAGAACCCAGCGACGCCGCACAAGCGCTTCGTGACGCCGGCTATACCGTCTTTGCCTCTCCACTCGGGCCGTTTCCGAGTGAAGACCTCGCGCCTGTCGTTGCGATAACCAAGGGCGACATGTTCATGGCTAAGGAAGCCAACGACTGGCCCGAGAGCTACCTTGAGAGCTACGTTCGCTTCCGAGGCCAGTCCTTCTCGGTCGCACCCACACTCCTCACGATCGCCGAGCAGACTCAGCCTTACCCGAGCTCTGAAGACCTAAGCTTCTACGTCGAAGACGGTGCCGGTCGCCTTCACTTTATGCTCACGAACAATGTGCCTGGTCGAGAGGCAAACCTGTGGGATGTCGATTTCGAGATTAGCGGCCCCAATGGTGAAACATATTCGAAGGCCGCTGACCCTGGAATCTGGACGCGTGCGCTCTCCGACCCGGCTCATGCTACTTAGGAGCCCAATCGACACCCTAGGGTCAACATTTTGCAGCCTGGATGTGGCGTGGGTGGCCACTGCATCGCGGTTGATCCGTACTTTATTCTGGACGCCGTCGGTGATGGGAAAGC
>JAZGFE010000078.1:0-17130 GCA_036479215.1 Nannocystaceae bacterium
GCCGCTGCCCGAGCCCACGCCAGCACGACCGACCCAGCTGGCCAGTAGGTGTAGGGCGAGAGCCATCTCCGCGAGTGTGCATCAGCTACGCCGCCTGCGGGTGGGGGTGGTCCGTAAGGGGTTTACGCGCAAGGATAGACACAACAGCCTCGAGGCCGCTACGCACGCGCACGTAGCGGTTCCCCTAGACACCAGACTTCGGCTCGCAGCAAGTGTTCTCGTTTCGTTTCGACGCGCAGTCCAACACCCGTCCGGTGGCGGATAGCTCCACGCGACAGCACCGATCGAGGGTTTTTCTGAGCCGTGCACGGCCGCGTTGCACCCGTGATTTGAGCGTGCTGTGGGCAAGTCCGAGCTCGCGCGCCACGTTGGCTTGCGAGTGGCCCTGCACGTCGACGCGTTCGACGGCCTGGCGTTCGTGTTCGGGCAACGCTGCCAGTTGTCGGAGCACCTCCGCAACCAGACGCAGATTTTCTTGATCTTGGGGAAGGCTCCCTCCGGGCGATCGGGCTCTCGACCTCGGCGCGGATATCGCGGATATCGCGGATATCGCGGCGGAGGCGGGCAAGCGACACTGTACCGCTGACCGGACGGAGGCCGTGTCCAACGCTGCGAGGGATCGCACCCGGCCACGCTTCGTTCGCAGCGCTGGCGCTCATCCGCGTAGAGCGGAAGAATCCTGCGGATCGGGTGGCGGCTGGTCTGGCGTCGCCGATCGGAACACCGCGAGCAAGTGCCTTTTCATCTCAGCGGCGCACGGATAGCGGTCGTTGCGGTTTTTTGCTGTGGCTCGCTCGAATACGTCGTCGAGGCCCAAAGCGAGTTGCTCCGGCGTGTCGTCGGCCAGGAAGCCACTGAGTGTGGGTGGGCGGCGTTCTCGCTGTGCCTCCAACAATTCGCGTGTGGGGGCCTCGAGCAGGTCCTCGAAGGGGTGTCGGCCCGTGATAACGCGATACAAGCTCATTCCCGCCGCGTAGATGTCCGCCCTACCGTCGATGCGCGCTCCCGTGAAGGTCTGCTCTGGCGCGATATAGCCAGGGTCGCCCACTAGCCTGTCCGCCGGAGGATCTCGGTGCAAGTCCAGCGCGACGCCGAAGTCGAGCAGTTTCGCCGTGACGAATCGAGTGTTCCGATCCCGCGTGACGAACATGTTCGAAGGCTTCACGTCACGATGGACGATCTCGCAATCGTGGCTGTATTGCAATGCGGACAGCACTTGGCGGAATACATCGGCGATGAGGGGGACTGGGATCATCCGCCCCGAGGTCTCGACGCGGGCCAGGATTTCTTCCATGTCGCGGCCCGGCAGGTATTCCATCGAAAACCAGCAGCTGTGGCTCGACGTCTCCTCGACGAAATCGTACACGCGCACGATGGCGGGGTAACTAAAGCGCGCGCCGTATAGAGCTTCTCTGCGAAATCGGTCCCGCTCATTTTGCGGCACATTCGGTTTCATGACCTTGAGGGCGACGTCCCGCCGTAGCACCGGATCATGGGCCCGATAGATTCGCCCCATGCCACCTTCCCCGATCCGTTCCAGCACTCGGTACCGCTTCACGTGGGCGACTTCGGTGTCGGCGTCGAGCTGTCCCGAGTCGCGGCGCTCAGACGAGTCGGCCCCCGAGCGCTCACCCAAGCGTGGGTATTCGCCGGTGGAGGGCGTGACGAGGGGCTCGCTGGAGGGATGCGCTTCGCGGTGCGGCGGGGCACCCGTCCCCGGAGTTCGAGCGGTCTCTGTCACCGTAGGGTTCTCGGAGGAATTTCCATACTCTCCATACCACACGGCGACAAAGATGGCGTGCCTTCGTGGGGCAGGATACGGTTTCCCCGGGGGAATCGGTTGCCGAGGGCTCGTAGCCGTCGCTCCTGTCGTCATCGGATCGGAACGGTCTCGCGGCGTCGCGGGCGACGCTCACGGGATGGATCGCTATGCAGATGAATCCTGCTCTAGGCGCTGCGATTGGAGCGCTTGCGCGATGAGGGGTCGTTTGGCGAAGGTCGGTTTGTCGAGGGCCTTGTCGAGGGCATCCGCGGCGGTGACCTTTTCCGTGGAGACCAAATGTTCGAGCGCCACGTCCATGCTCTGCATGCCATCTCCGCCGCCCGCTTGGATAAGGCTCGGGATCATGGTCGTCTTCGATTCGCGGATAGCCGATGCCACAGCCGTGTTGCCGACGAGCACCTCTTGTACTGCCACGCGTTCCTTGCCGTCGGTGGTCTTGAGCAACTGCTGGGCGATAATCCCCGCGACCGAATCGGACAGCATGCCGCGGATTCCCGACTGCTCCATCGCCGGGAAGGAGTTGATGAAGCGGTCGATGGTGGCGGCGGCCGAGTTTGTGTGCACAGTGGCGAGGATCAAAATCCCGAAGCTTGCGAGTTGCAGGGCCAGCCGCATCGTCTCCGCTTCCCGCAGCTCGCCGATGAGAATCACGTCAGCGTTCTCTCGTCCCGCGCTGCGGATCGCGTCCGCGTAGCTTCGCGTATCCACCCCCACTTCTCGATGGGTCACTTGGCATTTTGCCGGTGGGTGTACGAATTCCACCGGGTCCTCGATGGTGAGGATGTGGCCCGATGTGGTGTGATTACGGTGCGAGATCATGGCGGCCAACGTGGTGCTCTTGCCACTCCCCGTGGGTCCCGTCACGAGTACCAGCCCCGCTCTGCGTTCGACCAAACGCAGGAGTCCCGGGGGCAGCCCCAACTCCTCCGCCGACAAGATCCGGGTGGGGATGGTACGAAACACCGCTCCGGGGCCGGTGGTCGACGTGAGGTAGTTCGCACGGAATCTGGCCTTCTCGGCGTAGGCGTAGGCGAAATCGAGGTCGTGTGTGTCGCGGTAGCTGGCCCGCTGTTCGTCGTCGAGGAGATCGTCGAGTAGGCCCACCATTTCGGCTCCGTCGATCGGGCCCTCCTCGAGGGCGACGAGGTCGCCGCGTCGGCGAATGGTCGGTGGTTGCCCGACCTTGAGGTGAAGATCGGACCCGCCGTGCACGAGTAGGAGATCGAACAAACGATGGATCGCGGGCATCTACGACTCTCCTCGACCCCCGAAAAGTCCGCGAAGTGCCCCGCGCTTCTCGGCTTTCTCGGCTTTCTCGGCTTTCTTCCTTTTCGCCCCGCCGTCCTCACTCGCGTGCGGCGTACCCGTCGTCGATTTTTGTGCAGATCGGGTGATGATCCGGGGATCGTCGGCGAAGGCGAGGGCGGCCTCTTGGGTGATCACGTTCTCTCGCAATAGGGCCGACAGAGAGTCCTCAAGTCGGATCATGCCGTACGCGCGTCCGCGCTGCAGCAAGCTGGGTAGTTGGAACAACTTGTTTTCTCGGATCAAATTGGAGAGCGCGATACTGCCGGAGATCAGTTCGATGGCTGCCACCCGACCGTTGCCGTCCGCTCGTGGTACCAGCCGTTGGCTGGCGACAATCTTGAGTGTCGCGGCGAGGGCGGCTCGCACCTGTGTTTGCTCGTCGGGTGGGAACATGTCGATCAGTCGATCGATGGTTGTCGCCCCCGAAGGTGTGCTCATGGTGGCGAGAACGAGGTGGCCAGTTTCGGCTGCGCTGAGGGCTATTTCGACCGTTTCGCGGTCCCGCAGCTCACCGATGACGATCACATCCGGGTCTTCGCGGAGCGCGGCTTTTAGCGCGCGGTGAAACGATGCCGTGTGGGTTCCGACCTCGCGCTGGTTCACGATCGCCCGTTTGATCGGGTGAATGATCTCGACCGGGTCCTCGACGGTGATGATGTGGATCGCCCGGTGCCGATTGAGGAGGTCCACCAAGGCCGACATCGTTGTGGTCTTGCCGTGGCCGTTGGGTCCCGAGATCACCGCGAGGCCCTGGTGCTGGTCTTGGACCCGGATCACCTCGTCGGGCAGTCCGATCTCCTCGACGCTCGGCGGTCGATCGGAGACGAGTCGACAGCACAGCTTGAGTCCGTTTTGCTGGCGGCAGGCGTTGATTCTGACTCGCCCGGCGCCGTCGAGGGTCGCTGCAGAATCAGCGTAGCCGCGCTCGTCAAGTTGCTGGAGGCATGCTTCGGACAACAGTTCGTGGATCAACGCCTCCAAATCGGCGTGCGGGAGGGGGGAGCCCTGGGGCAAGAGTTCTCCGTTGAGTCGAAATGCTGGGGGTCGATCGGATACGAGATGTACGTCGCTCGCATTGTCGCGGCGGGCCGCAGCGAGCCAGCCGCGTGCGGTGTCGTTGTGGGCGCGTGTGCGGGTATCCGTGTCGCCGCGTGTGCGGGGGGCGGTGTCGGTAGTGGTGCGGATGGAAGGGGATGTCGACGCATGGGTTGGGGTCGGTGGTGTGGCTTCTTGCCGCGCTGTCCCTTTGGTCACACGCAGTTGGATCTGCCCGCTGCGCCGCGACAGCGACACGCTGTAGGGTGTGTTGCCCACCGTAGTTTCGATCTGGGAGGGGAGCGTGGGCTGACGGAGGGCGGTCGCCACGTTGGTGTCGGCCCACAGTGTCAGGATATGGGTCGACAAGAGCGGATCTTGGGTCACAGGCCGGTATTGTCCATCGAGTCGTATGAACACCGCGCGGCCGGTTTGGAGCACCAGTTCCTGCACGTTCTCGCGTTCGAGGTAGGCGAGATACTGTTCCAGGACGCGCATCGGTGCGCCCAGTCTAGCGCGGCTGCAGCCGCTTCGCCGTCGTGGCCGAACCGCTTGCTATCGCGCCGTGGGGCGGTCTGGTTTGGGTTCGATCAAAAGACTCGCCGCGATGGATACCGCCAAGATGGCGGCGACGATACCCAATGACGGGCCGATGGGAACGTGCACCGGATCGAGCCAGGCCTGTTTGCCCACTCCCAAGGCGTACAAACCCAGACCTCCGATGCCTTCCGCCAGGATCATCTTCCCTCCGACGAACGAGAGCACGAGCCCGAGCCCGTAGCCAAGGTACTGAAAGCGCTCGATGACCTTCTCGAGCAGGAAGAACATCGCGCGCAGTCCCAGTACCGCACACACGTTGCTGCTGAAGATGATGAACGGGTCGGTGCTCACCCCGAAGATCGCAGGTATGGAGTCCAGTGCGAAGATGACGTCCGCGGTTTCGATCATCAGCAGGGCGATGAAGAGCGTCGTCACGTAGCGTTGGCCGTTGCGGCGCACGAAGAAGTGGGGCTCGGAGTAGTCCTTCGTGATGCGCAGCCAACGCTCCGCCTGTCGTTTGATCCAGCTGGTATCCGCTTGTTCGCCGTGTGGGTCGGCGTGGCCGGACAGCACGAGCTTGATTCCGGTGTAGAGCAGAAATGCACCGAAGACGTATAGCGACCAGCGGAACATCTCGATGAGCGAGAGGCCCACGAAGATGAACACGCCGCGCAGCACAAGGGCGCCCACGATCCCCGCGAAGAGCACGCGGTGGGCGTGATCGGGCCGGATTTTCATGTAGCGCAAGATGATCACGAACACGAAGATGTTGTCGACGCTGAGCGACTTTTCTATCAGGTATGCCGTGAGAAATTCGAGACCGACCTCCGGGCCGAATTCGGACCAAAGGTAGGCATTAAAGCTGAGGCTGAGCGTGACCCAAAAGATGCTCCAGGCCATGGCCTCGCGCGTGCTCACGCTATGCGACTTGCGGTGCAAGATGCCGACGTCGATCACCAACAAACTGGTGACGACGACAAGAAAAACGACCCAAAGGGTCGGCGAGCCTACGCTGTGGAGTTCCAACGGGTTGGTCGGAGCGGTCGAGGTGGTGGACGTTCCAAGGGAAGCGTCGGTGCTTGCGGATCAGCGATCGCTAATCACGCGCACGTCGTCGGCTTTCACCTTGATGAATAGCGTGCGTGGCTTGTCCGCCGACTGGTAGCGGAGTTCGACCAGCGTCCCCGAGAACTCGAAAGGTCGATGCGCCGCGAGTCCGCGGCCGAGCTCTGGCGTCGTGAACACGCTGTACTCGATGACGACCTCATAGAGCACAGCTTCGGTCGCCCCTTGGAGCTCGAAGCTGCCGTACTGTGCGTCGTCCATCCCCTGACCAAGGGCGGTGCCGCTCTTGAGCACCGCCTGGCCCCGAAACGTTCCCGCTTTCTGTTTCAGCTGCTCGATGAAAGCGGAGCGTTCCGACTCTCCCAGTAGATTGAAGCGTTCGAGATTAACCCGATTGAAAGTCAAGTCGGCTGTCTGCGGCTGGTAGGCCTTGGGCAGTTTCATCCACTCCGGGTCGGGATCCGACTTCGGCACACACGCAGCTGCCCAAGCCAGCACCGCCGTGAGGCCGAGCCTCGCGATCAAGTTCATGGGGTTCAATCTATCACGGGGCGACGTGGGGGCGAAGGCTGAAGGCATGGGGTGCGAAGTGCGAAGTGCGAAGTGCGAAGTGCGAAGTGCGAAGTGCGAAGTGCGAAGTGCGAAGTGCGAAGTGCGAAGTGCGAAGTGCGAGGTGCGAGGTGCGAGGTGCGAGGTGCGAACGACGGCGGGGGCCCGAGGAGGGAGCTTCGCGGTGCGGTGCGGTGCGGTGCGGTGCGGTGCGCGGCGGGAGATCGTATCGGCGCGGCGGGCGACGTCCGCCGCGAAGTCAGCGGTGGGCATCGCTGCTTGACGGTTGCGGCTTCACCATGGCTCCGTCGGCGCGGAGTCGTCGCGCGAGGGCGAGTGTCGCGGTCGTCACCGCTGCGGACTGGGCGCGCTCGGCTTCGAGTGTCACGCGCACAACCAGCTGAGGACGACCGTCGGCGCCAGGATGCCAGCGGGGGTAGGATCCGATCTCGATCTCCGGATGCGCAGCGAGGAGGGCGTGGAGGTGGGGTGTGAGCAGGGCCTCGTCGAGGTCCGTTTCGATGGACTCGAGATGCCAACCCGGACCTGTGGGCAGCTCGCCCACCTGCGCTGCCAGGGCGTCGAGCTTGGCGACAAACAGGGACGGCACGCCCGGGAGGACGTACAGCTTGGCCCGGTACTCCGGCTCGAGATCGATTCGCAGCACGGGCCAGCGGTCGTCGTGAAGGAGCCGCGTCCCCGCGGGAAGGTCCGCCATGCGCAGCGCCGGGTCGTCTCGGGCCAAGTAGCGACGGTCGTTGCTGCGGACCACGGCCTCCATTGCCGCGTCGCGGACGCGCGGACGGCCGAAGGCCTGGGAGATCACGTCGAGTGTGACGTCATCGTGGGTCGGGCCCACACCGCCCGAAGTGAACACCATGTCGTGCGCGCCTGCGAGCCTCCGCAAGGCGCGCATTATCACGTCCCGTGCATCGGGAACGGTGCACATCTCACCGAGGGCGATGCCGTGTCGCCTCAGGAACACCGCCAGTTGGTGGCCATTCTCATCGCGGATCTTACCTGTCAGAAGCTCGCTGCCGATGAGCAACGCGGCCGCGCTGGAGACTCGGGCGGGATCGGACAAGGGGGAACCGTGCGGAGCGGCGAGGGGAAAGCCGCGGTGACGAGGGGCGGGGGCGTGGGGAACGCCGCGCAACGTGAGAGTAGCAGGGTGGCGCCCGCGGTCGCGGCTTCTGGATGCGCATTCTCGCCGAGGTGGAGACAACAAATGGGAGAACGTGATCTTGCGCGTTTTGGGTTCGGCAGCGATCGGGTTAGATACTGGGCAGTGAGCCACGATGCCACCAGTTTCGTGCCGGCACGGGTCGCCGTGCTGGGTGCCGGTAGTTGGGGCACAGCGCTCGCTATCCACATGTCGCGGCTGGGCCACGACGTCCTGTTGTATGCGCGCAGCGAGGCGCACGCCGATGCGATGCGACGCGACGGAGAGAATCAGCGGTACTTGCTCGGCTGCCGTTTCCCAACCGGGCTACGGGTGACGCACCATGTGCGTGAAACCACCGTTTCGACCGAGGTGATCGTGCTCGCCGTCCCGAGTCACGCCATGCGTGGACTCTTGCACACAATCAGAGTGGCCCTCGGCGAGGGGGCGAGGCGATCCGAACCGCTTTACCTGATAGCCGCCAAGGGCGTCGAGGTGGACACGCTCCAAACCATGGACGCGTTGGTTCACGCAGAACTGGCGGTGCCCAGTGAACGGGTCAGCGTGCTTGGGGGACCGAGTTTCGCCGCGGAAGTCGCGGCCGGGCAACCGACCGCAGTGGTGGTCGCGGCGCGCGATCCCCACATCGCGGCCCGCATACAGCGGCTCCTGTCCGGGGCCCGATTCCGGGCATATGTCACGGACGACGTTCGCGGCGTGGAGCTGGGTGGCGCGTGCAAGAACGTGATCGCGCTCGCCGCCGGAGTCGGTGACGGCGCTGGTTTCGGCCAGAACGCGCGGGCTGCCCTCATCACACGTGGCCTGGCCGAAATGAGCCGGTTGGCGGTCGCGCTAGGGGGTCGCCAAGAGACGCTGGCGGGCCTCGCCGGCCTGGGAGATCTGGTCCTGACTTGTACCGGTGCGCTCTCGCGTAACCGGCGGGTCGGCGTGGCGCTGGGCAAAGGTCAGGGTCTTGAGGCCATTTTGGCGAGTATGGGAATGGTTGCCGAAGGCGTCCGGAATACACGCAGTGTGTTTCAGCTCGGACAACGCGCAGATGTGGAATTACCGATCGTAGAGACCATGAACGAGGTGCTCTACGAGGGCCTGTCGGTGGAGACCGCGGTTCACTCCCTTATGAAACGCTCGCTCAAGGGCGAACGCGGGTAGCGGAGTCCAGTTGACTGGGGGGGGGGGGCGCGGGTTCCAAATCGACACGCGCACCGTTCCAAACCGACTGCGAGGCATCCGGGGCTGGCGCTTGGAGAGATGCGGTGGATGGTTTAGGCTATGACGGCCTTGAGTGCCATGGAATCGACGCCGTTTGGCGACAAGTACGTGCTCGTGGAGCACATCGCTACCGGCGGTATGGCCGAAATCTACCGTGCCGAGTACTCCGGGATCGAAGGCTTCGCAAAGGAGCTGGTGATCAAGCGTCTGCGCAAGGAATTCGCTTCGCGTACCGATGTCGTCACCATGTTCCTGGACGAGGCTCGCGTCGCCGCTACGCTCACGCACAACAACGTGGTGCACACCTACGACCTGGGGGAGCTGGCAGGTGAGTACTACATAGCGATGGAACTCCTCAAGGGGGAGGAGTTGGTGGCGGTGCTGCGGCGCGCGGTGAAAACGGGCAGCATGATCCCGCGACTTTTGGGCATCGGCGTCGTGATGCAGGTCCTTGAGGGGCTTCACTACGTCCACACCTGTACCGACAGCAAGGGCCAGCCAGCCGGGCTGGTGCACCGCGACGTCAACCCGACGAACATCCACGTGGGCTACGATGGCGTGTGCAAGGTCGTGGACTTCGGCATCGCTGCCACGCGTGCCACCGCCCTCCAAGGTACGGGGCAATTTGCCGGCAAGCTTTCTTACATGCCGCCCGAGCAGATCACGGGTCAGCCTGCCGACCAGCGTTCGGACATCTTTGCTCTCGGTGTCGTCCTCTATGAGATGTGCTTGGGCCGGCGTCTCTTTCGCGGGCATCCTGTGGAGGTGCGCCGGCGGATCTTAGACGGCGATGTGCCTGCACCCACTTTCGTGGACCCGTCGTTTCCTCCCGCGTTGGAGGCCATCTTGGTGCAGGCTCTCGAAGTCGATCCGGGGGAGCGCTACCAAAACTGCGATCACATGTTTCGCGATCTCGAGGCGTTCTTGCGCGACGGAAAACAGTCGTGTACGCCTCGGAACATATCCGCCTACATGGCCGAAATGTTTGGTGAAGGCGCGCCAGCCGAGGTAAACTACGACGATCAGTACGACGACCTGGTCGATGAGGCTCTCGATTTTGACAAGTACGAGTCGCTCCGTCCCCAAGCCGAGCACGCTGCTCCCGACTGGGTGTCGTCAGTCGAAAAGAAGAAGAAACCGAGACGGCGGTCTCATACGATGATGATAGGCAGCCTCAGGTCGCTCGTGGACGAGGTGAGTGCCGGTGAGTCGAGTGCCGGTGAGTCGAGTGCCGTCGTCGGCAAGTCCACGCGTTCTGCTTTCCAAGCGAGCCCCGCCGCTGCCGTCGTCCCAACCGTAGGCGCAAGCTCCGGTTCTCGCGCAACGAAACCCGTTTTTTCCGTCCCCTCGACCTTTCCGATGGGGGGCGCCATACACGCCGTTCCGGCGACCGCGGCGAGGTCCGCAACCTACACAAAGTCCTCAGAGTCGAGCGTTCATCAACTCCCGGCGGCGCCACGGCCGGACAGCCCTGGGCTCGCGTCGTCGCCCGAAGGGTCGTCGCTTGAGGGGTCGTCGCCCGAAACATCGTCGTCCGAAGCGGCCTCGTTCGGCGCGGCGTCGACCAGCGCACTGTACGCTTCCGTCCGATCGAGGCAACCGACCGGCGCCTTGCATCGTGTGGTGGGCGCCCGCACCGGTGGGCGTCGCTCTCTGCGTGCGACCACAGGGTCGGTGAGGTCTGTTCGTTCACGCAACCTGACCGGCTCGCGCGCGGGCGTGCGGGCACCCAGCAGTTCGGGCGTGCGCGTCGCCGGTGCGCGCCACCGATCCGCTGTGGATCGCGCGATGACGGGTAGCTTCGCCGGTGGCGTCATGCGTGATCAGGCCGGCAAGAGCCCGGTGGTGGGCTGGTTGTTCGCCATCACCATATTCGTGATCGGTGTGTACTTCGTGTACACCATGTTCATTCAGGCCCTTATTCAAAGTTGAGTCAGATGGGCGAAACGCGAGCTGTCCCAGGTAGTTGGCAAAACTTCGCCGCGTTCCAAGTGTTCGGCGACTACGCCCCGATAGGCGATTTTTTTGTGGTCGTGCGGCTCGTCCCGGACGTGCGCGCGCACACGCACCTTCTTGGGGATCGGGCGCGCGATCAGGAGGCACTCGACCCCCAATTGGGGCAGCTCACGATCCGAGCCGGATTGTGGCTTGCGCAGACGGAGCTCGCGGCGTTCGTCTACGCCACGGCTGAGGAATGTCTCGTGCTGCTGCCCTCGGATAGCGTGCGGGCGCCAGGACGGACGCTGGTCGTGCACGACATGCTGACCTCCATGTATGCGGCGCGGCTGGCCAGGCTGGCCGGAGCCGAGCTGCCGGTCTCCGGGTCGATCTACGAGTTGCCCAGCTTGGCGGTGGTTCGGCGCGTATTCGCGGGGGCACTTGATGTCGGTCGCTCCACGACTTTGGGACGGAGTGCACGACGGCTTCAGGCTCAGTTACGCGGTCGTGGTCAGGCGTTGCGCGATGCCGAGCTGTCGTCGCCCGAGTTGCAAGCGAGCCTTCTCGAGACCCATGGCGTGAAGGTCGACTCACTGCCGCAGTGGTGGTGGACCGGCGTGGCTGCGCGCAGGCGTGGCGGTGATGTGGAAATATTCGATCGCCTCCCCGAGGGGGGCCGCATGGATGAGCTTGTCCAGGGCTGAGACCGGGTGAATCGAGCGGGTTTGTACGTGCATGTGCCGTTCTGTGCACGCGCTTGCCCCTATTGTGACTTCGATTTCAAGGTCCAGCCTCGTCCCGAGATCGCGGCGTATCTCGCGGCTCTGGAAAGAGAGGTGAGCACCCGTTCCCGGACTCGGATCTGGGCGTTCGACACGGTCTATGTCGGGGGCGGTACGCCCAGCACGTTGGGCGCCGAGGGGCTTTATTCGTTGCTCTCTTGGATCGACCACAGCTTCGTCGTCGATCGTGATGCCGAGCGAACGGTCGAGCTCAACCCCGAGCACATCGATGGAAACCTGGTGGCGTCGCTGCTCGACAGTGGGGTTACCCGTGTTTCTTTGGGTGTGCAAACCGTTGACCCTGGGGGCCTCAACATACTCGGCCGGGTGCATGACGAAAATGCAGTACGACGAGCGTTGACCCTGCTCGTAGCCACGCCTTTAGAGGTGTCACTCGACCTGATCGTCGGGTGGCCGGGACAGACCTCCCGCCAGCTCGAGCGAGATCTCTCGGTACTGATCTCTTCCGGTTCCAACCACGTGTCCGTGTACGCCCTGACGGTAGAGGAGGGGGCGCGTTGGAACGGCCTGGTTCGTCGGGGACTGCGACAGTATCCCGATCCCGATCGGCAGGCGGATCTGCTGGAATTCGCGGCGGGCAGGCTTACGGATGCCGGATTCGAACACTACGAGATCTCGAATTTTGCTCGAGCAAGCCAATATTCGCGTCATAACAACAGATACTGGACGGGGGGCAACGTGGTGGGTCTCGGCCCAAGCGCCGCGTCGACAACGTGCGACCCGTCGGGCGCCGTGCTGCGGGAACGGAACGTCCGCGGGTACGAGGCCTGGCGCACGGGCAGAGAACCTGAAGAGGGCTCCGATACGCTCGCGCCAGGAGACGCGGCGCGCGAGGCCTTGTGGCTCGGCTTGCGCAAGCTGTCTGGCGTCGACACGGAAGCGTTCCTGCGCCGGTTCTCCTGTGTCGAGCGTGGTTGGATCGACTCGCGTGTGCGGCGCCAGGTCCAGCGTGGGAACCTCGAGTGGGACGGGGCGGTGTTGCGGCTCGCGCCGGGCCGGTGGCTGTGGCACGACGAGGTTGGTGTCGATCTGCTCGGCTAGGCGAGCACCAGCCGCTTGCGCGCCGGGAACTCGCGGTCGGGGATGTGTTTGCTATACCTCCCCGCTGAGGCGGCGCCCCAGGAATACGATGAGCGACAAAGAACAAATTTCCCAAGACGATCTGGACGAAGCCCTGAGACGTACAATGTCGGAGGCCGAAGCGGCGGTCGAGCAGATGGGATCGAACCCAGCCGATATCGGGTCTGGCGTTTCGTCCGGGGGCGGAGTCGGAGACGATGCCTCAGACCAGGGCGCGGTGCCGGATCCGGACGCGTTGCTCGCCAAGAAACAGACTGAGATCGATGGGATGCGGGACAAATGGTTGCGGGCCGTGGCAGATCTGGAAAACTACAAGAAGCGCTCGAAACGTGACATCGATGACGCTGTGCAACGCGCCATGCAAGGGCTACTGAGCAACTTTCTCCCGGTGACGGACAACTTGGAACGCGCCCTCGAGGCCGGGAGGGAGCGCGACGACGACATGTTGAAGGGCGTCCGGATGGTTGCGTCGGGATTCTACGCTGCGTTGGCCCGACACGGCATTGTGCCGGTGGAGAGCAAAGGCAAGGCGTTCGACCCGGCGCTACATGAAGCCCTCCAGCAGATCGATTCTCCGGACCACGCCCCAGGTACCGTAGTGACGGAATTCGAGAAGGGCTTTGTTAAGGGGACGCGGTTGTTGCGACCCGCTCGGGTCATTGTGGCCGGGGCCGGATCGGGGGCGAATCTTCCCGCCTCCGTTGACGAGAATGCGGACGAGGAAGCATCGGAGTCATCTGAAGAGCTATGAGCCAGCGGGGACCCATCATCGGCATTGATCTGGGCACAACCAATTCCTGCGTGGCGATCGCTCAGGGGGAGGAGGTGACGGTGATCGCCAACAGCGAGGGCAGCCGGACGACGCCGAGTGTGGTGGCTGTTACCGAAGATGGTCAGCGCTTGGTCGGACAGATCGCCAAGCGGCAGGCGCTTACCAATCCAGAGAACACGATCTACGCCGCGAAGCGTTTCATGGGTCGCAAGAAAGACGACCCTAAGATCGCCGAGCTTGCGGCGATCATGCCTTTCGAGGTGGTTGCGGCGGCCAACGGGGACGCGTGCGTGAAAGTATGGGATCGAGAGTATTCCCCCGCGCAGATCGCCGCTTCCGTGCTCGCAAAAATGCGCGAAGCCGCGGAGCACCATATCGGCGAGCAGATAGGCCGCGCGGTCATTACCGTACCGGCCTATTTCAACGACGCCCAGCGACAAGCTACGAAGGACGCGGGGCGGATCGCCGGGCTGTCGATCGAGCGGATCATCAACGAGCCGACAGCGGCGACGTTGGCTTGCGGATTGGCCCGCAAGGAGGGGGAGACGCGCACGGTCGCGGTCTACGATCTTGGGGGTGGTACCTTCGACATCTCCATCCTTGAGCTACGAGATGGCGCGTTCGAAGTGCTTGCGACCGCCGGTGATACCTTCCTCGGGGGAGAGGACTTTGACGGGATGCTGGTCGATTGGGCGGCCGATCAGTTCCAAGCGAGCCACGGCATCGATCTGAGGAAACAAAAGCTAGCGCGTCAGCGGCTGAAGGAGGCGGTGGAGAAGGCCAAACAAGAGCTTTCTTGGAGCGTGCAGACGGAGCTGAGTTTGCCCTTCATCGCCGCGAAGGGCGGTGTGCCGATCCACCTGGAGCTTACGCTGACTAGAAAAGCACTCGAAGAGCAGACTGCTCCGCTCATCGAACGTACCTTGGAACCATGTCGACAGGTGCTTGTGGACGCGGAACTCGAACCTGCGGATATCGACGAGGTACTACTGGTTGGCGGGCAAAGCCGGATGCCCCTGGTTGTCGAGCGCGTCAGGGGCTTCTTCGGGCGCGAGCCGAGCAACGCGGTGAATCCCGACGAAGTTGTCGCGGCGGGTGCAGCCATACAAGGTGCCCTCCTCGATGGTCAGGTCAAAGGCGTGGTGCTGCTCGATGTCGTGCCGCTCAATATCGGCGTGGAGACGGCCGGCGGTGTGTTCACCACCCTGATTGCGAAGGGCACAACGATACCAACCCGCAAATCCGAGGTGTTCAGCACCAGCGTGGACAACCAGCCTGTCGTTCCTGTGCACGTGCTCCAAGGGCTGCGTGATATGGCCCAAGACAACAAGAGCCTTGCGCACCTCGAGCTTGTCGACCTCCCGCCTGCCCCCCG
This sequence comes from Nannocystaceae bacterium, assembly GCA_036479215.1. GTDB lineage: Bacteria > Myxococcota_A > Polyangia > Nannocystales > Nannocystaceae > FL481. The sequence goes on from JAZGFE010000078.1 coordinate 14,641, forward strand.
CGGCGTGCCACAGATTCGGGTGAGTTTCGATGTCGACGCCGACGGTATTTTGAGTGTTGCCGCCGAAGATCTGGCGACGCGGTCCTCCGCGAATATGACGGTGAGACCCGCCAGTGGGCTCAGCGAGGAGCGGATCGATGCGTTGATCGAGGAAGCGCGTTGCGCTCGCGTGGAGGACGTGCTCAAGCGCGAGCGTGCCGACATTACGAATCGCGCGGAGACCCTGCTGTACACTTGTGTGCGCTCGTTGGAGACGTTTTCCAACGAACTCCGAGAGGTCGATCGTCTGGAGATCGAGCGCGATATGGAGCGCCTCCGCCTTCTTGCGACGGCGGGTGACCCCGATCTGGGCCACCTCACGGCTGCGTTGAATGCACTCGAAAGTTCGTCGCACCAACTCTACGAAGCGATGCTGGCGCAGGCCGAGGCGCAGACGCCAGACGGCGATGATCACTCCCGCGGCGCCGGGCAGTAGGTCGTTTCGATGGAGAGCGAGAAAAACTACTACGCCATCTTGGGGGTTCGTCGCGACGCGTCACAAGACGACATCAAGCGCGCGTATCGTCGCCTGATCTTGCAGACCCATCCAGATCGCTTGCCGGATCTTCCAGACTCGGAGGGTCGCTTCCAGGAAATCTCGCAGGCCTACAATGTACTTGGCGATGCTACTCGCAAGGCGCGTTATGATCGCGAGTCGCTGCTGCCTTCCGCGTTGGACCTCTCTCACCCCTCCACGATTAAGACGGCGCGTGACCTGTTGAGCAATGTATTTGGTGATGTGTTCGGCGAGCGCCGAGAGGCACGTCGTCGCGGTCGGGATATTCGCTACACGTTGACGGTGAATCTGGGCGAGGCGCTTTTGGGATCAAGCCACGAGATCGAGTTCGAGACCTTCGGCGATTGCGCGACATGCCGAGGGAGCGGGGTGGCACCGGGTGGGCGAGCGCCGCGCGAGTGCGATCTGTGTGAGGGCAGGGGCGAACTCAAGGGAGGGGGGATCCTGTCGAGGCGTACGCCCTGCGGACGTTGCGAGGGTACAGGGATGGTGCACCTGTCGCCATGCACGGGCTGCCGCGGACGGGCGACGGTGCGCGTCCAGCAGCGTTTCACCGTGCGGCTGCCGGCGGGGACCGAGCCCGGGACGGAGCGCTCGATCCCGGGGCAGGGGGAGCCTGGCCGCTTTGGAGGCGCGGCTGGGGATCTGCGGATCACCGTGAATGTGCGTCCGCATCCCTCCTTGACCCGGCGCGGGCGCGAGATCCACTACGCCTTGCCCGTGAGCATCTCGGAGGCCGCGTTGGGAGCAAAGGTACCCGTGCCGACACTCGATGGTCGCGTGTGGATGAGCGTGCCGGCCGCCTGCGCTTCTGGGACCCAGTTCAGGTTGCGTGGCAAAGGGGGGGGGCGGCCCGGCGGTGGTCGTGACGACCAGATCGTCACGATGACCATCGAGACCCCGCGTCTGGCAGATGCCGGGCTGAAATCCGCCCTCGAACGGCTCGAGCGACTCTCGGGCGCCCCTGAGGTATTGCCACGCCGACACGCCCAGCGCGGCATGTTGGCCGAAGCAGCTGATGCGCCGCGTGAGTAGAGGTGTCCCGGAGCCTACCACCCCGGTGCCGCCTGATTCCCCATATGCGGATCAGGCACGCGCACGATTGGCCGTAGCCGAGCGCGGGCGTAGTATGGCACTATTGTGGGTGGGTCGCCTGCAGCGGACGTAGCTCAGACGGAGTTCGCCGCCGGCACTCTGGCAAGCTAAGCTTTCTCCCGGCGATGGTGTACACCGACATCCAGCGGCGGGAGATCACACTCAAGCTGGTCTATTGCGGCCCTGCGCTGAGCGGCAAGACAACCAATCTGCAGGAGTTGCATCGCTTGATGCGTGCCCAAACAGGGACGGAACTGGTGAGTTTGGCCACTCGTGACGATCGAACGCTTTTCTTCGATCTCCTCCCGATACGAATCGCGGCGCGCGGTGGTCTACAAATCAAGCTCAAGCTCTTCACCGTGCCCGGCCAGGTGATCCACAACGCGACGCGTCGGTTGGTCCTGCAGGGGGCAGACGGCGTGGCTTTTGTCGCGGACTCGCAGATATCGGAGACGCGAAACAACAACGAAAGCTTCGCCAATGTGCGAGCGAATCTCAAGGAAAACGGCGTCGATCCAGAGGCCGTTGCTGTGGTGATCCAGTTCAACAAACGAGACCTCCCCGATATTCGCAGCGAGGAAGAAATCGATCGTATCGCCGCGAAGGGTGACGAACCGGTGTATCGCGCCACCGCCATCACCGGGGGGGGGGTGGCGGAAACCTTTTTGGGCTTGGCCTCGCTCACCTGGAGACGGCTTGAGGACCGGTATCAACTAGACCTAGAACAAGCGCAAAAAAAATCTGAATACTGTGAATTTACCTGAAAGTCCCCTTGTTCGTGTAGTTATGAGCAACAGCGAACACGCGCAACCGAGCGCAAAAGGCACTTTCAGGTGAAC